>JAFYBI010000308.1 GCA_017540285.1 Clostridia bacterium
TGCGATCTCGAGGCATTCGCCGCACCGGACGGTGACGCCGCGGTCATCGAGCACATCACCATGACGAACGCGGATCTCAAGGCGGTCAACACGGCGGAGAAGCCCGACAACGTCATCCCCCATGCGAACGGCGACGCCCGCGTCGAAGGCGGCACGCTCCGGGCGACGCTCGGCCGGAGAAGCTGGAACGTGATCCGGGTGAAGCTCGGGAAGTGAGAAATCCGAATGCAGAATGCAGAATTCCGAATGAAGAATTGACCGAATAGCGAAAACGGCCGTGCGGCGGATCCTTTTGGGGGTACCGCTTCACGGCCGGTTTTTATCCGGTTGTCCGGGTATCTTTTCTTCCGCCCGCCATCTGCCTCGGACTGCCGCAGACAGGAACGGAAGCGGTCTCAACAGGAATCCGGTTCCGGCTGCGCAAACGCCATCTCCTCCTCCGCCACCTCCTCGATGAACTTGCGGTCGTGGCTGACGGCGATGACCGTGCCGGCGAAATCGGCGACGATCTGCCGGATGACCGGGGCCGTCATGGGCGAGAGGTTCCGCGTCGGCTCGTCGAGGAGGAGGACGTCCGGACCCTTGAGGATCATTTCGAGAAAGCACAGCTTCGCGCGCTGCCCGCCGGAGAGCTGGGCGATCGGGTGCGCCATCTCCGCCGCGGTGAACTTGATCGACCCGAGCCAGGTCCGGATCTTCACCGCCGTCGCCTCACTCCCGTCGCCGAGGGCTTCCCGCAGACAGGTCACGGGATCGGCGTCCCGGTCCAGCTGCTCCGCGTAGTCCTGCGGCATGTACGCGGCCCGGATATCCCGCCGGGGCAGAAGCCGCGCCGCGATCTCGCGCATCAAAGTCGTCTTCCCGCAGCCGTTCGGCCCGGTGATGACCCATTTCTCCCCGCCCGTCACCCGCATCCGGATGTCTCGCTGCAGCACCCGCCCGTCCGGCGCGCACAGCTCGGGCAGATCGAGGTCGAGGATGACCTTTCCGGCGGGGACCTTCACGGGCGGGAAGTCGATCATGACCTGCTCCTCCGCGTCGATCTTCTTCGCGAGGCCCTCCCTCTCCCGCTCGAAGCGGCGCTCCATTGCCTTGACGGTGTGCATTTTCTTCTTGAGCAGCCGCCCGGACGACGGAGCCTGCCGCGACACGGCGTTCTGCTCGTGGTGCACGCGCTCGTAGATGTGCCGGTAGCGCTCCATTTTCTTCTCGAACGCCGCCCGGTCGTTCTTCGCCTGCGCCGCGGCCCGCTCGATCCGCCATTGACGCTCGGCGGCGTATTCCCGGTAGCCGGCGCGGCTCACGGTCCACCGCGGCTCGGTCTTGCGCATGACCTGCTCGAGGTGGATGACGCATTCGGCGGTGTTTTCGAGCAGCACCTCGTCGTGGGAGATGAAGATCACGGTCTCTGGCCGCGCGGCGATCCACTCCTCGAGCCAGACGAGAGCCGGGAGGTCCAAGTCGTTCGACGGCTCGTCGAGGAGGAGGATATCGGGCTCCCGGCGCAGCAGACGCAAGAGGCGGATCTTCATCTGCTCGCCGCCGGAGAACGTGCCGACTGCGCGCTCGGACCAGCAGACGCCCGGATCGACGGACAGCGAATCGGCGAGCGACGCCATCCGGCCCACGTCCGCGTCGGGGGTGCCGAGATATTCCCAGACGGGCAAGCCGGCGAGGGCGGCCTCCGGTTCCTGCGGGAGATACGCCGTCGCCGCGCGGTCCGCGCCCGATCCCTTCGAGACGACGCCCTCCCAGTCGGCGTAATCCGCGATGAGGGCGGGGTCGTGCATCAGGCGCAGGAGGGTGGATTTTCCGTTGCCCTCCTCGCCGATGACGGCCACGTGTTCGCCGCGGCGCGGGGTAAAGCTGAAATCGCGCACGAGGACGCGGCCGTCCTTCCGGTGCGTGACGGTGAGATTCTGACAGGTAAGCATGAAAAAACCTCCTCTTCCGGGCGCGCGGGAGGGGAGGACCGGTCTTCTCTTTCTGCCTGCCGCCTGCAATACGGCACACGGCAGCTGGCGGACGGACGCCCGAAAAAGGAGACGGCAGAGCTCCCCGCGCGCGCCCACAAAACTGTCCGGCGCCGGGTCCGACCCTGCCGGGCATCGTTCGTTTGCGTGTGCGGAAGTTATCTGATCATCATCGCGTTTTCGGGGACCTTTCGTGGAGATTCTGAAAGCATTATAGCACAAGGAAGAGAGGTTGTCAAGCCTTGCCGACTACTTTGGTTTTTCTGTATGTGTATTTTCCGCGCAATTACCGCAAGGAATTTTCTCCCGAAGACTTGACAAACGCGCACCCTTGTGATATAATATCGGAGCGGTCCGGGGAATACCCCGGAATGGCATACAAGTGAATGTGTCCCGACACCA
>JAFYBI010000309.1 GCA_017540285.1 Clostridia bacterium
GGGCAGATGGGCGGCGTCATCAAGTCGTGGCGCGAGTGGAAGATCTCGGGTTCCGACGAATGGCTCCGCGGCGAATGGGAGGGGATCAAGTCCTCTCTCGAATACGCGTGGAACCCGAACAACTTCGACGGCTGGGACCGCGACCGCGATGGCGTGCTCGAAGGGCGTCAGCACCACACCCTCGACATGGAGCTCTTCGGACCGTCCTCATGGCTCGAGGGCTTCTACCTCTGCGCCTTGAAATGCGGAGCGGAGATGGCCCGCGCGATGGGCGAGGAGGACGCCGCCCTGGAATACGAGGAGCTTTTCGCCAAAGGCAAGGCCTGGACGGACGAGAACCTCTTCAACGGCAGATGGTACTGCCAGAAGATCGACCTCGAGGACCGCGCGCAGCTCGAGCGATACAAGGTCTGCGGCGACGCGCTGAGCTACTGGAACGACGAGGCGGGCGAGGTGAAATACCAGATCGGTGAGGGCTCAGAGATCGATCAGATGCTCGCGCAGTGGCACGCCGACATCCTCGGGCTCGGTGACATCTTCGATCCCGCGCAGCGCAAAACCGCCCTTCGTTCGATGTTTCAAAACAACTTCGCCGACTCCTCCCGCGAGCGGTACAACCCCTTCCGGCTGTATTCCGTCAACGACGACCGGGGCGCGGTGATCTGCGTCTACCCGGACGGCGCGAAAAAGCCCGCGATCCCGATCCCCTACTGTCAGGAGACGATGCACGGGTTCGAATACGCCTTCGCGGGACTCCTCATCGCCGAGGGCATGGTCGATGAAGGGCTCGCGGTGGTCCGTTCCGTCCGGGACCGCTACGACGGCGAGCGGCGCAACCCTTGGAACGAGATCGAGTGCGGCTCGAACTACGCCCGGAGCATGGCGGCCTTCGCCCTTTTGCCGATCTTCTCCGGCTTCACGTTCGACATGACGAAGAAGCGGATCGGCTGGCATCCGATCGGGGATCCGGGCGAATACCGCTATCTCTTCTCCCTCGACGCGGCGTGGGGCACGGTGACGCGCTCCGCGGACGGCCTGACGATCGAACTCTCGGGCGGCGCACTCCCGGTCCGGGAAATCGCCGTCGATCTGCCGGCCTCCGAAATCCTCGCGGACGGCAGACCGGTCGCGTTCGAGAACGGGGACGGCGCGATCCGGTTCACGGAGGACATCACGTTCGAAAAGACGCTCGTGATCCGCTGACACACGGTTTTTCACAAGATTTTTCAGGATTTCTGTGAATATTTTGTGACAAAAAGTTCAAAAAGCCCGTTGACAGGCGGGGGATCCTGTGCTATACTAAGGCAAATCTCAAATCCCGCGAAAGGAGTTCCGGCCATGAAGCGTCTCGCGAAGCCGTATATGATGAATCACGATACCCTTCCCGTATCCGCATGGTCCGGGGCTTTTCCGCTATTGTTGAGATTCTGATTCCCTCATCATCATAATCCGAATCATAGCGGCGTCCCGGACACAAAATCCCCGGTACGCCGCGTTTTATTATCCGAAAAGGAGGTCCCCATGAACGAAACCGAAAAACGAGCCTTTGCGGCGCTGAACGCCTACTACACGAGCCACGACGAAGACGCGCGCTTTGATTCGCGGCACAATTCCGTTGAATTCCTCACCACGCTCGACTATATCGGCCGGTATCTCTCTCCGGGGGACCGGATCGCGGAGATCGGGGCGGGAAGCGGACGGTATAGCCACGCGCTCGCAAGGCAGGGATACCACGTCGACGCCGTGGAGCTGATCCCGCGCAACATCGCGCTCTTTCGGGAAAGGACGGAGCCCGGCGAGGACGTCGTGATCCGCGAGGGCACGGCGACCGATCTCTCCTGCTTCGCCGACGGCATGTTCGGCATGACCCTCCTCCTCGGGCCGATGTACCACCTCTTCACGGAGGAGGAGCAGCGGCAGGCGCTCCGGGAAGCCGTGCGGATCACGAAGCCCGGCGGGCATGTCTTCGTCTCCTACTGCATGAACGAGGGGACGGTCGTGCGGTTCGGCTTTCTCGGGCACAACATCCTTCCCTGCCTCGCGGCGGGCAAGATCGACCCGGTATCGTTCCGGTGCTATTCCGATCCCGAGGACCTTTTCGTCCTCTGGCGGCGGGAGGCGATCTTCGCCCTGACCGAGGATCTGCCCGTGCGGCGTCTGCACTTCGTGGGGACCGACATGTTCACGAACTACTTCCGGGAGGCGGTCGACGCGATGAGCGAGGAGGAATTTGACGCCTGGCTCGCGTATCACCGGGCGATCTGCGAACGGGAGGACCTCGTCGGGCTGACGTTCCACGCGCTCGATATTCTCGAAAAGGAGGAAGAAACATGAAAGACAGCGAACAGGTCCGGGCATTTTACAACCGGACGGCCGCGGCGGAATGGAAGCGCATCGAAGGGCGTCCGGAATTCCTTCTGACCTGCCGGCTCTTGGAGAGAACGATCCCGCACGGCGCGCGCATCCTCGACATCGGCGGCGGTCCGGGGCGGTATTCGATCCGCCTCGCCGGGCGGGGATACGACGTGACCCTGCTCGACCTCGCCGAGGAGAACGTCCGGCTGGCGCGGGAGATGGCGGCGGAAGCGGGCGTGACGATCCGGGCGGTCGCCGGGGATGCCCTCGACGCGGAATCCCTCGTCGGCGGTCCGTTCGACGCGGTGCTCCTCATGGGACCGCTCTATCACCAGACGGATTCCCGGGACCGGGCCCGCGCGATGACGGCAGCTCTGAACCTCCTGAAACCCGGCGGACTCTTCTTCGCCTCGTTCATCCTGACGACCGCCGACCTCATCGACATCATGAAGAATCCGGACCGATCGCCGCTCGAAGCCGATCCGGCGAACACCGCGCTCCGCGCCGCGATCACGGCGGGCCGCTCGTGGGCAGGCGACGCCTTCACCCGGGCGGTCTTCTGGGACCTCTCCGAGATTTTGCCCTTCCTCGCGGACTATCCGCTCGAGGATGTGCGTCTCTTCGCGCAGGAGGGGATCCTCTCGCCGTGCGAGGGGCGGATCCTGGCCGGGCCGCCGGAGGAGATTGAGCGCTGGCTCTCGCTTGCCGAAGCCCTCGCCGAACGGCCGGACTATCTCGGCTGGGCGGAGCACATCATGGCATACGGAAAAAAGAAAACGGGAGGTGCGGTATGCTGACGCACAGAGGAACAGTAGAACTGAAGACGCCCCGGCTGACGCTCCGGCGGTACCGGATGGAGGACACGGACGACACCTACCGCTGGTGCCGCGATCCCGAGGTATCCCGCTATGTGACGTGGGAGCCGCACACCTCACCCGAGGCCACGGCTGAGCTGCTTGCGGGATGGATTGGGAAATACGAAGCGCCGGACTACTACCACTGGACGATTGAATACGAGGGCGCCTCCGTCGGGAACATCGCCCTGATGCCGAACGACCGGCACGAGACGGCGGAGATCGGATATGCGCTCGCGCGTCCGCTCTGGCATCGGGGGATCGCGAGTGAGGCGGCACAAGCCGTCGTCCGGTTCGCGTTCCGGGAGGTCGGGCTGCGGCGGCTCGTGATCCGGTATCTGGCGGAGAACGAGGCCTCGGGCGGCGTCGCGCAGAAGTGCGGCTTCCGCGAAGAGGGGATCGAGCGGCAGGCCTTCCTCGGGAAAGACGGGAAGCCGCACGACATCGTCCGCACCTCGCTCCTCTTTGACGAGTGGGAGAGGCTGGAAGCGGGCGCGGACACGGTCCTCGAAACGGAGCGGCTGATCCTTCGGCCCGCGCGGACGTCGGACTTCGAGGCGGTGCACGCGTATGCCGCGGATCCCGAATCAACGCGGTACATGGGCTGGGAGCCGAACACCCCGGAGGACACGCGCCGCTTCCTCCGGACCGCCGAGAATGCATGGTCGGCCGAGGATCCGAAGGACTTCGAGTTTGTGCTCATCCGCAAATCGGACGGCGCGCTCGTCGGCGGATGCGGACTTTACACGACGGGAGATCTCGGCGAGGCCGGCTGGATCCTGCGTCCCGAATTCCGCCGCCGCGGCTACGCGACCGAAGCCGGAGAAGCCCTGCTCCGCTTCGGCTTCCGTGACCTTGGTCTGTGGCGGATCCGCGCGCGCTGCGACAGCCGGAACACGCCGTCCTGGCATGTGATGGAGCGGCTCGGGATGCGGCGCGAGGGCTTTTTCCGTCAGGCGCGGCGCAAGGGAAACGAGCATGCGGACGGTCTCGAATACGCGATCCTCTCGGAAGAATGGGAGGCGGAGCGATGAAGCTGGTCTTTCTCTTCGGCGACGCGGCGGCCGGCAAGATGACCGTCGGACAGGAGCTCGCGAAGATCACCGATCTGCGGCTCTTTCACAACCACATGTCGATCGAGCCGGTGATCGCGGTATTCGGAACCTACAACCGGACCGCCGTGAATGCGTTCCGCGAGGCGGTCTTCACGGAGTTCGCCAAATCGGATCGGTACGGTATGATCTTCACCTTTCTCTTCTCCTTCGATTCCCCCGAAGACTGGGCGTACATCGAGCACGTGAAGGAGATCTTCGCGCCGTACGGAACGACGTTCTACTACGTCGAGCTGATCGCGCCGCAGGCGGTCCGGCTCGCACGCAACCGGAGCGAAAACCGGCTGGCGGAAAAGCCGTCGAAACGCGACCTCGCGTCTTCCGACGAGCTCCTGCTCCGCACGGACGAAAAATACCGCTGCGTCAGCCGGCCCGGCGAGATCCCATGGCCGAACTACCTGCGGATCGAGAACGAGCACGTCTCCGCAGAAGAAGCGGCGCGGCGGATCAAGGAGGAATTCGGGCTGTGAACGGCATGGCGATCGTATCTCTCCGGGACCGGCCGGCGCTCGCGGAGGAGGCGGCGCGGTGGTTCCACGCGAAATGGGGCGTTCCCGAGGATGCCTACCGCGAGAGCATCGAAGAATCCCTCACCGGAGAGTCCCCGGTCCCCGCATGGTTCCTCGCGCTCCGGGATAACCGGATCGTCGGCGGGCTCGGCGTGATCGAGAACGACTTCCACCCGCGGCGGGATCTCGCCCCGAACGTCTGCGCGGTGACTGTCGAGGAGGCGTACCGGGGCCGCGGGATCGCCGGAGAGCTGCTCCGTCAGGCGGAGGAGGAGATGGCCAGGCGCGGGATCGGGACGCTCTATCTCGTGACGAACCATACGGGCTTTTATGAGCGGTATGGCTGGGAATACCTCTGTCCGGTCACGTGCGACGGGGAGGAGGAGCCGTCGCGGGTGTATGTGCACCGAATGTTGGTGTGAGGACGGGCAAACTGCAAAGAATTTCAAAATAACGCAAATTTCTCCCTAACCGATCCGCGGTTTTCCCGACTGTATGCGTGAAGGCCTTCGACACACGATACCAAGCGGAAAGGATTTGTATGGAACGGGAACAGCTGAACCGGCTCCTTGTCGAAAACATGAAGCCGATTTTCGGTTACGCGCTCACCCGGCTCGGCAATGTACGGGAAGCAGAGGAGCTCACGAGCGACATCCTCCTCCGGCTCCTGCAATCGGCGGACCGGCTGGAAGCGGACGAACGGTTTTTCGGTTTTCTGTGGAAGACGGCGGAGCACGCCTATTATGAATTTCTTCGGGAAAAAAGCAGAGAACGCGACCGGAATACCGAATGCGCGGAGGAGATCGCCGCCGATCCCGTCACACCGGAGGACGCTCTGGTGAGGCAGGAAGAGCTCGGTCTCCTCCGGCGGGAACTGAGCCTGCTCTCCGAGCGGACACGCAGGGCAACGGTTCTCTATTATCTCGAAAGAAAATCCTGTTCCGACATCGCTTCCATCCTCGATACGAGTACGGAAACGGTGAAATACTGCCTGTTCCGCGCAAGAAACATCATACGGGAGGGTATGAATATGGAACGAATTCTTGGAGAAAAAAGCTACCGGCCGCACGCATTCGAAATCGATTTCTGGGGCACAAAAGGCGGCGAGGACGGCATGTACCGGGCATTTCGGCAGCGGAAGATCAAGGGCAATATTCTGCTCACCGCTTACTACGCACCTGTCACGGCGCAGGAAATCAGTCTGGAACTCGGAGTAGCCCTGCCCTATCTGGAGGACGAGATCCGGCTGCTCGAAGAAAAACAGTATCTGATCCGAAAAAAAGACAAATTCATCACGAACATCCCGATCTTCACCGAGGAATGCGAGGAAGCCATTACGGATCGCCTCCGGGAACCGGTGAAAGAGGCGGCGGAGCGGTTTTCCGCGCTGTCCGGCGGTTTTGAAGAACGTTACGGAATCCGCTTTGCGAATGAAAACCTGCTCCGCTGGCAGAAGGTCACCCTCGCCTCCCACGGCGCGCTGAACGCTGTCTGCGGGGAAGAACTGCCGGAAGACGGCCCGTATGCGCTTGTCAACGGCGGAGGCGGAAGGGGCGTCATCTGGGCGAGGAGCGCGGAAGACGGGATCAAAGCCCCGGATCAGATCCAGGGGATCTATGACGGATACATGTCGCGTGACAGCCGCGGATGGATCACGGCGATCAATTACGCGGCGGTCTCCGAAGCGCAGGACTTTTCCGACATCATGCTCGATCCCATCGTTGCCGCAGCTTGCGGAGGCTTTTCCTGTCTCGGTGAAGACTGGCAGACGCATCTGGAAGCCAAAGGATACACCGTGGGCGGTCTGCCAAACTTCATGGTCTACGAACGGGAAGAATTCGATAACCTCGAAAGTCTTCTGAACAAAGAGATCGACTGCTTTACGGCCCTGTTCCGCAAAGCCGTGGAAACGGGAGCCGCCGTCTGCGGGGATATGGCTCCCCCACACATCAAAAAGACCGCGGAAATCGTCGGCGGCATCGTCACGCGCTTCACCGGGATGGAGAAGATCTGTCGCACCCTCTTCGAGGCGGGGTGGCTTCGGACTCCGGACCGCCTGGAGAAACCCGCCATGTTCGTCGTCAAAGCATAACCCTGTACTCTATCCGACCCGGGAGATTTTCGTCTCCCGGGCTTTATTCGCGATTTTTGACCGAAACGGGAAAAAATTTGCCAATCGGGCTTTATTTACGCGCCGCCTTGTGTTATAATATCAGGTAGTGTATTTTCGACTTCCCTCTTCGAAAGGTGTTCAAGTTCAATTATGTGCGGTTTTGCAGGTTTTACCGGAATCATCGATCAGCGGGAGGCCGTCCTTCATAAGATGGCGGACCGCATCATCCACCGCGGTCCCGACTCCGACGGCTACTTCCTCGCGGGAGAGAATGACGGCGACGCCATCGCCCTCGGGTTCCGCCGCCTCTCGATCATCGACCTCGCGGGCGGTTCCCAGCCGATGTACAGCGACGACGGCACGGTCGCGATCGTCTTCAACGGCGAGATCTACAACTTCATGGATCTCCGCGATGAGCTCATTGCGAAGGGCTACGTCTTCAAGACCCGGTGCGACACCGAGACCATCCTCCACGGCTACGAGGAGTGGGGCGAGGGCGTCACGGAGAAGCTGCGCGGCATGTTCGCCTTCGTCATCTGGGACGCGAAGACCCGCACCCTCTACGGCGCGCGCGACCCCTTCGGCATCAAGCCCTTCTACTACACCTTCACGCCGTCGGGCCACATGATCTTCGGCTCCGAGATCAAGTCCTTCCTCGAGCATCCGGAATTCGTGCCGCAGGTCAACGAAAACGCCCTGAGACCCTATCTCACCTTCCAGTATTCCTCCCTCGAGGAGACCTTCTTCAAGGGCGTGTACAAGCTTCCTCCGGCGCACACCTTCACTTACCGCGACGGGAAGATGGAGAAGAAACGCTTCTGGGACATCGATTTCACGAAAAAGACCTCCCTCTCCTACGAGGAGGCGGCGGAGCAGATCGACGCGCGCGTGCACGAATCCGTGACGGCGCACCGCATCAGCGACGTGAAGGTCGGCTCGTTCCTCTCGGGCGGCGTGGACTCCTCCTACATCACGGCGGTCCTCATGCCGAACGACACCTTCTCCGTGGGCTTCAACTTCGAAAAATTCGACGAGACGAGCGAGGCAAAGGAGCTCTCCGAGCGTCTCGGCGTGGACAATTACCTCAAGCACATCACGGCGGACGAATGCTTCGACGCGTTCCCGACGATCCAGTACCACATGGACGAGCCGCAGTCCAATCCCTCCTCCGTGCCGCTGTACTTCCTCGCCCGGCTCGCGCGGGAGCATGTGACGGTCGTCCTCTCCGGCGAGGGCGCGGACGAGATCTACGCGGGCTACGAATGGTATGACGAGACCCCGATGATGCGCCGCTGGAAGCGCGTCCCCGGATTCCTGCGCCGCGGCGCCGCCTCCCTCTCGTCCCGCCTGCCCTAC
>JAFYBI010000026.1 GCA_017540285.1 Clostridia bacterium
CTCGTGTTTCTCTTTCTCCTCAGCCCGCGCACCGGACTCGCCGTCCTCCTCGTGTTTCCCTGCTATGCGTTTCTGCTCTACACGTTCCGCGGGCGCCACTACGCCGTCTCCCGCGAGATCAGCGAACTCCAGGCGCGGAACCAGCGCATGCTGGCGTCCTCGCTCGGCAGCATCGACCTCGTGAAGACCAGTGCCGCCGAGGAACGCGTGGGCGGCGCCATCCGCACGGGATTTGCCCGCGAGACACTGTTCCGGCTGCGCGCGGTGAAGCTCTCCAATACGTTTCTCTTCCTCACCGGGCTGATCCCGCTCATTTGCCAGGGCGTCCTCGCCGCCGTCGGAATCCGCTTCGTCCTGAAGGGCGAATGGTCGCTCGGCTCGCTCTGGGCGCTGAACTGCTACCTCATGAACGTCTTTCACCCGGTCAGCCAGCTCTGCGGCGCGTTTCCCCTCGCGCAGTCCGCGCTCGCTTCCGCCGTGCGCCTCGCCGAACTCCGGAACGCCACGCGCGAGCCGCATCTTGACTCCGGCATCGAGGAGTTCGGGCTGGACGGCGCAATCGAGCTGCGCGGCGTCACGTTCGCGTACCACACCGGGCGCACCGTGCTGGACGGCATCGACCTCGCGCTCGCGCCCGGCTCGAAGCTCCTCGTCTCCGGTCCCTCCGGCTCCGGCAAAAGCACGCTCTTCGCACTTCTCCTCGGGTTCTACAAGCCCGTTTCCGGCGCGATCCTCCTCGACGGCCGCTCCATCGACGACTACAACATCCGCGCTCTCCGCCGCCAGATCGGATACCTCGGCCCGTTCCCCGAGTTCATTCCCGCCTCGCTCCGCACCAATCTCACCCTCGGATGCCACGAAACTCCCTCCGACGACGCCATTTCCGGCGCGCTCGACGCCGCCGGAGCGGGTCCCGTCGTCCGCGCGCTTCCGCACGGGCTCGACACCGTGCTCACCGAATCCGTACGCAATTTCTCCGCCGGCGAACGCCTCCGGTTCGCCCTCGCGCGCGAACTCCTCCGCGGAACGCGCATCCTCCTCCTCGACGAAGCCACGGCGCACCTCGACGCCGACAACGAAACGCGGTTCCTGGAGACTGTTCTTCGGGTCTTCCGCGACTGTACCGTCCTCATGATCCGGCACACGCCGCATCCGCTCACGGATCCCTTCCCCGTCCTCAAGATCGGCGCGCGTCACGCCTGAACCCGTTTCCGGCGGTTTCAGCCCGCCCGTTTGCTCCGGCCGCGAGAATACGCCTTTTCCGTGCATGTTTCTTCTGTTTTTTCCGGGCGGACCGACTTCGGCATTTCCGCCGGGTTTCAGTTTGCTTCACAAAAAATCACTTCCATTCCACGCATGATTGACATCGGTTGTTTCGAATAAAAAGCCGATACCATTCCCGTTGACGTGATTACAACGATTTGCGTCAGCCTGTTCCCCGGTCTTTTTCTGATCGTTTCAAATAAAAAAACGTCTGTTTCCTGTCAATCTCATTTTTTGCAACATGCAGATATGCAAGGCGTAGCGCGTTTGCAAAAAAAGTCATACAAAATATCCCGATATTTTTTTATTGAATATACTTGATTTTTC
>JAFYBI010000310.1 GCA_017540285.1 Clostridia bacterium
CAGCTCGCGGCCCGCGGGGATCGTCACGGTCCCCCGGAGGCGGTCGTCCCGCTCGGCGGTGAGGTCTGCCGTGCCGTCTTTGAGAAGGCTGACGGCACGGACGAAGGCGTCCTCGTCGAAGGTCCAGAAGCAGCCGACGCCGGAGCGGATGTAGAGCTCGTCCCGCTTCAGCACGAGGGTGACTTCGACCTCCTCGTCCGGGGAGAAGCGTCCGAGCTCGCGGATCGAGAGGTTCTGCCCGTCGAAGTAGGAGCCGATCTTCGAGCCGTTCAGCATCAGCGACGCCTCGCGCGGCCACCGGGCCGGGAAGTAGCAGTAGAGCGCGTCCGAGGTGCCGGGTCGGACGGTGAACGTGACGCTCGCGCCGCCGGAGCCGGACTTCTCATAGCCCTTGTGCCCGGTCGCGAAGATCAGATCGCACCCGCGCGTGTCCGTCGAGACGAGCTCCGCACGGTGCCAGACTTCGCAGGTCTCCCCGGTCATCGCCGAGAGGAGGCGGTTCATGTAGGTGAAGGGATCGGTGTAGTCGTCCTCCTTGTCGTAGGAGAGCGGGAAGTCCGCCGTCGCCGGTTCCACCGCGTAGGCGAGGGAGAGCGCATAGGGATTCTCGTAGACGTCGATGTGCGTGTCCGTGGCATCGTACAGCTCGTAGAGCTCGTGGATGTAGTTCATCACCGGCTTGTTGTCCGTCTCGTCGACCATGACGTACTTCACGCCGAAGAGGGCGTCCGTGACCGCCGTCGCGCCGACGTACATCGACCAGTGGGACTGCGACGCGTACCCGAACTGCGCGAGCAGGGCCACGGCCCGGGCGTTGAGGGTGGAGGTGGAGTTGGAGAGCCCGCGGATCCCGAGCGCGAAGTTGTCGTTCTTCTTGCGGTGCACGAGCTTTTCAAAGCGGTAGAAGCCGTCGTCCCGCCGGATCGCCTCGACGGCGGGCTCGTAGGTGTCGATCATCTGGCGGTAGGAACGCCGGTTTGAGAAGGACACGTCTTCGTCGAGCGCGCGGATCATCGCGGCGCCGTTTGCGAAGGTCTCGAGACAGACGGCCGCGGAGAGGGCGATGGGGAGGACGACCCCGGGCTTGCCGTGCGCGTTCCGGATCACGGCGCAGAGGAGCGCGGACACGATCACGAGGCAGGCGATCCCGCCCCAGACCGCCGTGAACGTCGGCAGATGCTCTTCGCCGAGCTTCGACGCGACGACGATCAGGGCGCACCACCCGGCGGCGGAGGCAAGGATTGCCCGCGGACCGATCCGGCGGATGTGCGCGAGGGCCTCGGCGGCCATCCAGAGGGCGAGGGCGGCGAACATGTAGGCGAAGCGGGCGTTGAGCCAGTTGGGCCGCTGCAGCCCGTGCCAGAGGATGTCGAGGGTCGAGAGATTGAACGAGGCGAAGAAGAAGAGCATCATCCCGCCGAACGCGAGCTTGCGCCGGAGGGGAATGCCGCGGACGAGGAAGAAGAGCGGCGACAGGATGAGGGAGAGGGTGCCGCAGTAGAGGAAGGGCATGCCCTCGGGCCGCACGGTGTCATAGGAGCCGAAGAAGGCCTTGGTGAGGAGGTCGAAGAACTCGAAGTACTGCTTCGGCTTCCAGTCGGGCGTCGAGAATGCGAGCTTGCCGAAGGAGAGGGAATAGTAGGTCGGCAGAAGGATCACCGCGCCGATTGCGACGGCCGTGAGGGAGAAGACGCCCACCCGCGCGAGGGAGCGGACAAAGTGCGCCGATTCGTCCGTCGGGTTGCGCTCCGCCGGGGTCAGGGAGAAATACCGGACGAAGAACCAGATGAAGACGAAGAGGCAGATCATGTAGCCGATGTAGAAGTTCGAGAGGATCGCGTAGGCGAGGGCGAGGGTGTACATGCGGAACCGCCCGCGCGTGATGAGGGCGTCGAGACCGCAGAGGATGAGCGGGAAGGCGATGAGGTTGTCCGTCCACATCACGTTGTGCTGCATCACGACGGCAAACGAGGTGAAGGCGTAGAGCGCGGCGAACGCGACCGTGATGCTCCGGCGGAAGGAGAACTTCTCCTCGATGAAATACCCGAACGCGAGCCCCGTGAAGCCGCATTTCAGAACGAGGATGACGTACATCGCCTCGAGGATCATAGACTTCGGGAAGAGCGCGGTGATGAGGGAGAAGGGGGAGGCGAGGTAATAGGCGAAGATGCCCATGAACTCCCCGCCGAGCGCGCGTTTGAAGGAATAGAGGATCGATTCACCCGAGCGCACGATTTCGCGGAACTGTTCGAAGTAGTAGATGTATTGCGCGTTGAGGTCGAGGACGAGGACGGAGTTCTTGCCGAAGGGGAAGACCTCGATCATGGCGTAGAGGAGCGTCATGGCGAGGGCGGGGACGGCGAAGCAGAGAAGCAGCGTCCCGCGCCGCCGGGTGTGCGCTCCGGGATCCTGAAGCTGATTCACGGCGTCTGCCCTCCGTTCTCCTGCGCGTCCGCGGCGTCTTGGGGGTGACGGATCCGGCGGATGGCTTTTTCGAGCTTTTCGCGGGGGAGGGTCAGGTCGCGGCCGCAGCCCCGGCAGACG
This sequence comes from Clostridia bacterium, assembly GCA_017540285.1. GTDB lineage: Bacteria > Bacillota > Clostridia > Oscillospirales > CAG-272 > UMGS1696. The sequence continues at coordinate 2,545 of JAFYBI010000310.1, forward strand.
ATGCGGATGTCGCTGCCGACGCGGAGGACTTCAAAGTCGGAGGAGCCGCAGGGGTGTTTCTTCTTGAGAGACAGGGTGTCTCCCACCGCGATTTTCGGGATGATCATCATGGACTCCTGTACATAATATCACAGTTTATATTATACCACGAAGAAAGAGGGAATGCAAGGAGTTTGTGTGAGCTTTTGGACCGAATTCCGCTCTGCCGGGGCAGGGGTCCGCCGCGCTCCCGTCATCATGCCTTCCGCTCCGGCAAAAAAACGGGAGACTGCAGGATCCGCAGTCTCCCGTTCTTTCAATGCTTGCCGTCCACTTTCCCGCTTCCCGACGGACCGTCGGCGTCCGCTTCGGCCAGATCCGCGAAGGTCCCGCGCCGCCGCCTCTTCACCGCCTCCGTCAGGAGATATTCGATCTGTCCGTTGATCGAGCGGAAATCATCCTCCGCCCATCGCGCCAACTCGTCATAGAGCGTTTTCGATACCCGCAGCGGGATCTGCTTCTTGTTGTCCTTTTCCGCCATTCAAGTGCGCTGCGGGATCAATAGATCGATCCCGTGTTCACGATGGGCTGCGCGTCGCGGTTGCCGCAGAGAACGACCAGAAGGTTGGCGACCATCTGCGCCTTGCGCTCGTCGTCGAGCTGGCAGATGTCTTCGTGGTTGATCTTGTCCAGCGCCATCTGCACCCTGCCGACCGCGCCGTCGACGATCATCTTGCGTGCATCGATGATGGCGGACGCCTGCTGTCTCTGGAGCATGACCGCCGCGATCTCCGGGGCGTATGCGAGATACGTGATCCGGGCTTCGACGATTTCGAGACCCGCGAACGCGACCTTTTCCTCGATCTTCTCGCGGATGCGGGAGGCCACGAGGTCGGCGGAGCCGCGCAGGGAGCCCTCGTCCGCGACGCCGTCGCCGGTCGTGTCCACGCCGGGCGCAACGTCATAGGGGTAGATCCGGACGATCTCGCGCAGCGCGCTGTCGCACTGCAGGGAGAGGTATTCCTTGTAGTTGTCGACGTTGAAGACCGCCTTCGCCGTGTCGACGACGCGCCACATGACCGCGATGCCGATCTCGACGGGGTTGCCGAGGCAGTCGTTGATCTTCTGGCGGTTGTTGTTCAGGGTCATGACCTTGAGGGAGATCTTGTTGCTCAGCATCTCCGCCGTCGCCGCCCCGCCGTTGATCTGGACGCCGGCGAAGACCGAGCCCTCGGGCTTCACGTCGCCGGACTGGTTCAGCCTGGTCTTGGCCGCGGGGTTGAAGGACGCGCAGAAGGGGTTGACGAAGAAGAAGCCGTCCTGCTTCAGGGTGCCGATGTAGCGGCCGAAGAGGGTCAGGACCAGCGCTTCGTTCGGGCGGATCACCTTGAGGCCGCACCACCAGATCCAGCCGATGCAGAGATAGAGGATCGAGACGACGAAGAGCGCGACGAAGAGGGGATTGCCGCCGTCGATGCCGTACATGCCCCCGAGCGGGACGCAGACGATCGCCGCGACGTACGCGAGGATCGAGAGGAAGAGCACGAGCCATCCGCTCTTGGCGCGGTAGATCTTCTCTTCCACGTTGCTGTAAGTATTTGCGAGCAGTTTTGCCATAAGAAACCTCCTGACTGTATTCCGAAGTGATATCACCTTGATATCACGCTGACATTATACCACGGATCTCCGGCGTTGTCAAGGGGGTCGGTGAAAAATTTTCCGGCTCCGGAGCGGGAGAAAAGCGCGCACCGCGGGGAACGGATGCGCGCCTTGCCGAATATACTATTATAGATAGGAATGCGGGAGGCCTATGCCTTTTCCCAGCGGAGATCCCCGAGGACGAACGAGCCGTCCCGGCAGCCGATCGTCACGCGGCAGGCCTCGGTGCGGGGGATCGTCACGCGGATCTCCCGCTCGCCGGACACCGTGTCCAGGAAGAGGACCTCATCCCCCGCCGAAACGGAGAGCGCCGATGCCGCGCCGAAATCCGCCGTGAACGCGAGGATCCCGGGCCTCCCGTCCGCCATGAGATCGTAGACGGCAGATCCGCCCGGCGTGAACCGCATCCTCGCGTCCTCCCAGCCCTCGCCGAGCCGCTCGACGCCGGAGAACGAGACGCCGTCGCACGCCTTGAAGACGCAGCCGGGGGAGCGCGTGATCGACGGGATGACCGCCGGACGCCATTCGCAGTTCTCAAAGCGGATGTTTTCGAGGTATTCGTCGAAGATGGCCTGTGCGCGGGCATAGGAAGGACGGTCGCCGCCGCGCGCAAAGCCCGTGATCCAGTCCCAGCCCGCAGGTTTCTTCACCGAGCAGGGAGAATTCCCGGTCTCCATCTTCTTCCACGGCCAGATATTCACGCCGATGTCGTTCGCGAGCGCAAGCGGGTACATCGCGGCGAACCAGCGCAGATCGTTCTCGCCCGTCTCGCCGAGATACAGCGCGATCCCGAGCCGCTCCCGGACCGCGAGGAAATCGCGCAGGACGGTGATGTCCGGCGGGCACCAGTAGCGGTGGAAATGCGCTGCGGCATTGTCGTCAAAGCGCTCCGTGAAGAAATCCGCGCGGGACGCCCAGAAGACGCTTTCGAGAGAGAGGAGGTGACGCCCGTCGATCTCGTGCACCGCGCGGATGCAGTCGCGGTAGAAGGCGCGGAGCTCTTCGGAGAGATCGGGCAGCTCCTTCGTCCCCTCCATGGGCGTGCGGACGGGCTCGTTCAGA
>JAFYBI010000311.1 GCA_017540285.1 Clostridia bacterium
CTACCGGGCGGTGATGGACGAATACGAGGCGGGGGAACCGGAATACGAAAAGGAACTTCGGCTTCCGCAGACCGTCCTCACCCTCAGCGATATCGCCTTCGTCCCCTTCCCCTTCGAGATCTTCGCGGAGACCTCCCTGCGGATGCGCGCCTACGCCCCCGTGCGGTACGCGCTGTGCCTCTCCAACGCGAACGGATACAACGCCTACCTTCCCACAGAAGACCAGATCGTGCGCGGCGGCTACGAGATCGGCTGCTTCCTCTACAGCAGCTCCCATCCGCTCGTCGACTGCGCGGATCAGGTCATACTCGACGAAAACCTTCGGATCATGAACCAGTAAGGAGGAACACGATATGTACCGGATCGGACAGGAAGAAATCGACGCCCTCGCGAAATCGCTCCTCAGCCGCGACTTTTTCAAGATCAACAACAGCGGACAGGCGGTGCTCCGCTTCGAGGAAGAGTGGAAAACCCTCCTCGGCAAGCAGTACGCCCTGCTCATGACCTCCGGGTTCGCCGCGCTGGTCTCCGGACTCGTCGGCATGGGGATCGGCCCGGGAGACGAGGTCATCGTCCCGGCGTACACCTACATCGCCACGGCCCTCGCGGTGCTCCAGACGGGCGCGGTCCCGGTGATCGCCGACGCGGAAGAGACCCTCACCCTCTCCGCGGCGGACACGGCAAAGAAGATCAGCTCCCGCACCAAAGCCGTGATCCCCGTCCACATCCAGGGCTTCCCCTCCGATCTCGACGGGCTGAACGAGGTCTGCCGGGACCGTGGGATCCGCATCCTCGAGGACGCCTGTCAGGCCGCGGGCGGGTTCTATCACGGAACTCCTCTCGGCGCGGTGGGCGACGCGGGGGCGTACAGCTTCAACTATTTCAAGATGCTGACTGCCGGCGAGGGCGGCGCGCTGGTGACGGACGACAGAACGATCCACGAACGGGCCCTGATCTATCACGACGCCTCCGCGGTGGCCTTCTTCGGATCCCAGCTGGACGGCATTTCGGAGCCCCTCTTCGGCGGCACGGAATTCCGCGTGTCGGATCTGACCGGCGCGATCCTGCGGGAACAGCTGAAACGGCTCCCCGGCATCCGGGCGGATCTGAAAAAGAATCAGGCCATGCTCGCCTCCCTCCTCGACGGGAAATTCACCCTCGCTCCGTCCCACGACCGGGAGGGAGACTGCGGCACGACGCTGGCCCTGCGGTTCGGATCGGAAGAGGAGACCCGCCGGGTGCAGAAGGAAGCCGGGGAACGGGGGATCGGGCTGACCGTGCCCATCGACACCGGCAAGCACGTCTACACCAACTGGACACAGGTGATGGAGAAGCGCGGCGCGTGGCATCCTCTGATGGATCCCTACAAGATGGAAGCCAACCGCGGCGCCCAGACGGATTACACCCCCGACATGTGCGCCTCCACCCTCGATCTGCTCTCCCGCACCGCCTACGTCGCGGTCAATCCCGACTGGACGGAGCAGGACGTCGAGAACGTGGCGAAGGTTCTGAATTCCGCGGTGTGACCGCTCCGTAAACAATCTGACTGCCGCCCCCTCGGGATGAGAGAAGCGGCAGCCGTTTTTTTTATTCCTTTGTTTCAGCCGGAAATCTTATCCGTTCTGTTCTTCGGAGCCCTCCTGTTCTCCGTTCTGTTCGCTTTCGCCGTTTTCTTCGGGTTCCTGTTCGGGTTCTTCCTCCTTTGCTTCGACAGTGAATTCCGCCCGGCCGTTCTTCGAATTGATCGTGAAGGTCAGGGTATAGTCGCCGGGATCGAGCTCGACGGCGGGCGTGACGAGGATGCGGTCTCCGTCGATCTTCGCGGTCATGTTTTCCGCGGCGATCCTTATGTCCCCGGAGGTGAGAGCGGTGACGGCGATGCTCGCGTCCGCGAAGTCGGTGAGGTCAAAATCGGGGATCACGGCGATGCCTTCTTCGGTCATTTCCGCGGTAAAGGCGGGGTCGCGGTTTTCCATCAGGAGGCGGATCTCGCCGTTCACCGCGACGAATTCCGCGTGCTTCATGTAGAGGTCGGGGAGATTCACGTCTTCGATCTCGTTTTTCGCGTTGATGCGGATGACGCGCATGTCCTTGCCGATGGCGTAGGCCGCGCCGTCGACGGAGACCGTGCCGGAGGTGTAGCCGGTGACGAATCCTTCGGCGGTCGCGGAGGCTTTCACGGAAGTCGCGAGGCCGTCGCCGCCCATGCGGTAATCTTCGCCGATCGCAAGGCCGGATTCGGCGGAAAGGACGGTCGCGATCTTTCCGGAAGCGAAGTCGTAGACGGTGTACTCGGACAGGGTCCTGCCGCCTTCGTAAACGCGCCCGTTCGCCGCGAGGATGCGGACCGCGGAGGCGTCGGGATCGTAGCTGCCGAAGGAGCCGTCGGAGACCGAGAGGTATTTCAGGGTTTCCACGGATCCGACTTCATTATCGAAGACCGCGGTCACGCTCGCGCCGTCGGAAATCAGGATCTCCCGGATGGCCGCGCCGCGCTTTTCGGTCCAGACGCCGTTCTCGCAGACCGCCGCCACGGAGTCGTCTTCCGCGATGAAGCGGATCGCACCGGCGCCGGGGACGGAGGAGACTGCCTGAGCGCCGCCCGCATCCAGCACGAAGGTGTTTCTGCCGTCCTGACGGATTACGGAGGAGGAGGCTTTGCCGATCAGGACCGCGATCTCGTCGAGGGAGCCGTCCTTCTGCACGAACGCGCGTCTGCCGGATGCGACAACGCCGTTTTCGATCTCGGCGGGGATCAGGGTATAGACGCCGTCGTCCTCCAGCCAGCGGTAGACTTTGCCGGCTTCGGCGTCCGGGTTTCTCACGATGATGTTCTGCTCTCTGCCGTCGAGGAAGGCGGTGAGGATGTAGCGGAACGCGCCTCCTTCATAGACGCGGAAGGATTCGGTGAGGGCGGTGAGATACCGGCTGTCCGCGGAGACCGGGACCCCTTCGATCACCTCCGCCACGGCGCCGCCGCAGAGAACGACGGAGGCCTGTCTGCCGGGGGTCAGTTTCGCGGAAAGTTTCCCGGCGTCGATCCCGGCGGTCTTGTTGCCGAGGGCGTAGGTCTCCTCGCCGATGCGCACGCTGGAAGAGGTCAGGCGGTTCACCGTGCCGGACGCGAGGGAGCAGACCTCCTCGATTTTCAGCTGTTTCGCGGCCTTGTTCCAGTAGTAGAGCACGTAGTCGCCGCTGACCGCGTCTTCGGGATTGACGATCTCGTCGGGCTTTTCATTCCCCGCCAGGTTGACTTTGCCCTCGCCGTCCACTTTCAGCTGTCCGAAGGAGAGGGGGGTGAGCAGCGCGGTTTTCGCCATGCCGCCCTCCGCGGGTTTCAGAAGCTCGAAGCGGTAGAAGCCGAGCATGGATTCGAGGTCCCCCGCGTCCGTGATCCGGGAGAGCAGTCCGTCCTCCCCGAACGCGTAAACCATCAGTTCGCTGTCGTTGGTGGAAAGAGGTTCGGAATACCGGTCGACCAGCACGTAAGCGTCGCCGCCGATCTTCACCTTGCCGCCGTCCACCGTGACCTTGTCGGCTTTTTCGCGGACCGCAG
>JAFYBI010000312.1 GCA_017540285.1 Clostridia bacterium
CGGATCTTCGTCACGATGAGGATCTTCGTCCGGTTCGGGAAAGGAAGACGGCTCCCCGCTTTCGATCCCGAGCAGGGAATTGAGGTTTTCGCCGAAGATCTCCGCGATTTTCGGCAGGGTGAGGATATCCGGGAAGGTTTCGCTTCTTTCCCACTGGGAGACTGCCTGATGCGTGACGCCGAGCAGATCTGCCAGCTCCGCCTGCGTCAGGCCTTTTTCTTTTCTGAGTTCCGCGATCTTCTGTCCGATGATGGTTCTGTCCGTCATGATGCGCCTCCTGTGCGTCGTATAATGATTGGAATGTATGATGGGGAAGAATGAAAGAACGGTTTGGAAAATGTATGCTGTGTGCATATCGGCTGCGTCCGCCGGTCCTGCACTCAGCGTATCACATTCCGGCGCAAAAAGCAATAAAGCCGTTCTTGAATTTACGGAAATTTCAAAAATTCAAGCAATACTTGCAAAAGTTCACGGATTTCGCGAAATTATGTTACGAACAGGGGGATAATGGGAATTCCCGCGGCGAGAGAAATACCAGTAAATGGCAAATGAAATGGCAAACATAACCAGATTTCGCCGGAAATCGGCATGCAAGATATACTTGAATTTATGAATAACGCTGTATAACGGTGAATATTTCGCCTCCGCGGCACCGAAAAACGAATACGGCATACAATGGGAGGGAAAGACGAAAGAGAGGTGATGGAATTGCCCAATGAAAGAGGCTACGTGCGGGTGTTCGTGACCGAAGCGAACGGCGCGATCCCCGTGGAAGGCGCGCTTGTGACGGTGACGGACTACGGCGCGGAAAACGACGTGCTCTACACGCTCCGCACCGACGAAGGCGGCCTGACCGAGACCGTGTCGCTCATCGTGCCGGGCGCCGGAGAAAGCCTGAATCCGGGATCGTCGTCCCCGGCGGGGCTCTACGGCATCACGGTCCGGCGGGAGGGATACTATCCGGTCGAAGCGGCGGCAGTCCCGGTCTTCGCGGGTGTGCTCGCCGTGCTTCCGGTCGATCTCGTCCCGCTCTCGGAGGCGGACACCATCGGCGAAAGCGGCCAGATCATGCTGTACGAGACCCCGGGGACCGAATCGCTCGAACCCGGCGGCGTGAACCGGGAGGATATCGGCAACCGGAACGGCGAGATCACCGGAGGCAACCTCGCAAACCGTCCGACGCAGAACCCGGGCGGGAAAAGCGCGGAGAACGGAGGGGAATCATGAACCAAGGCATCCTGAAGCCGGTGATCCCGGAGACGGTCACGGTCCATCTCGGGCGTCCCGACGAACCCGCGCGAAACGTCACCGTCCCGTTCACCGATTACATCAAAAACGTCGCGTCGAGCGAGATCTATCCGACATGGCCGGAGAGCGCGCTCATTGCCAACATTTACGCCGAGATCAGCTATGCGCTCAACCGGATCTATACGGAATACTATCCGAGCCGCGGCTACGACTTCGACATCACCAATTCCACGACCATCGACCAGTCCTTCGTCTACGGCCGGAACATTTTCGAGAACATCTCCCGTCTCGTCGACGAGATTTTCGACACTTATATCCGGCGGCAGGGTTCGGTCGAGCCGCTCTTCGCGCTGTACTGCGACGGGATCGAGGTGCAGTGCGGCGGGCTGTCGCAGTGGGGATCGGTCGAGCTGGCGGAACGCGGGCTCTCGGCCTTCGAGATCCTGCAGACCTATTTCGGCGACAACATCGAGCTCGTCGTGGACGTCCCGGTCGAGGGAACCACGGAATCCTACCCCGGCGCGCCGCTCTCCGCGGAAATGTTCGGCGACGGCGTGTACCTCGTGCAGATCCGGCTGAACCGCATTTCGAAAAACTTCCCGAACATTCCGAAGATCGCCGATGTGAACGGTTTCTTCTCGGCGGAGACGGTCGACGCGGTGGAGGAGTTTCAGCGGCAGTTCGGCCTGACCCCGGACGGCATCGTGGGACGGGCGACGTGGTACGCCATCGCGCGGGTCTACGCGGCGGTCAAGAAGCTCTCGGACCTCAACTCGGAGGGCGTCCCGGTCGAAGACGTGATCCTTTTGTTCAACGACCGTCTGTACGAGGGCCTGACGGGGAACGGGGTCCGGGAGGTGCAGTATCTTCTGCGCTTCATCTCCGGGTTCAGCGAATCGGTGCGGCCCGTGGAGATCGACGGGATCTTCGGCCCGGTGACGCGCGGCGCGGTCGAGGACTTTCAGTATATTGCGGGTCTGCCCGTGACCGGAGAGGTCGATTCCGAAACCTGGGAAGCGATCTACGCGGCCTTTACGAACTTCCGCGCGTCCCTCCCGGACGACTATTTCGTCTCGCGGACGGTGCCGTACCCGGGGACCGCACTGCGGCAGGGCTCCCGCGGCGAGGACGTGCGGACGCTCCAGACCTACCTCAACCGGATCGCCGAGGTCTACGCCGCCATCCCGTCCCTCGCGGCAGACGGCATTTTCGGACCCCGGACGGCGGATGCGGTGAGGGCATATCAGCGGATCTACGGCCTTGACCCGACGGGGGTGGTCGCGTCCTATACATGGGATTCGATCGCGAACACATACCGCACGCTCGTCGAAGGGGATTACGGGAGCGAAGAACAGTTCGGCGGCGTGCTGACGGGAGAGGAGGCGTGACATGAGCGTGAACGTGCGGGACCGGCGGGGCAGGATCGAAACGCTGCAGAAGATGCTGCGCGAGCTCGGCTTGCGGTGGGGGATGACGTGCCTCCGCGTTCCGGTGTCGGGGTGCTTTGACGCAGCGACGGAGGAGGCGGTGCGGGCGTTTCAGGAGCATGAGTGCATGCCCGTGACGGGGATCTGCGACCGGGAGACGTGGGACGCGGTCTGCGACTGCTGCCAGCAGGAGCGTGACGCCTGCGCGCCGGTGACGATCCGCATCCTTCCGCGTGAATGCGACTGGTGTCTCTCGCCCGGGGAGAACGACGACGCGGTGTTTCTTCTGCAATATCTCCTGCGCGCGCTGGCGGTTGACTACGATCTCGGAGACGTGCCGATCGACGGGCACTACGGAGAGAAGACGACGGCGGCGGTGAAGCGGTTCCAGCGGACGGCGGGGATCCCGGCATCGGGGCGGGCAGAGCGGGAAACCTGGCGCGTGCTCGCCGACGCTTTTCATGCGATGACGGAGTGAATTCTCCTATCATCATGCGGCGTACGGGCCGGAGAGGGATTGACAGATCCGTTCTCCGGCTCTTTCGGTGCGGAAATGTGCTTGACGGACGGGAAAAACCGATGAAATCGTATGATTTCGTGCGATTTCGCGAGAAAATGATAGGGTAAATACGCCTAACGGACTTTCCTGCGCTTGGTTTGACTTTCCTTGACTTTGACCTTTTCTGACTTTTGCGCTATAATATAGGCACAGCGAAGGACAAAGAAAGTCAAAGTCAAATCGCCGGAAAGGAGCCGATTCCTATGATCCTGTCCGATCACATCGCCTCTCTGATCGAGAAAATGCTCGAAGAAGGCGGCGGCAGCGCGGAGGTCCGCCGAAACGACCTCGCCCAGAAAATCGGCTGCGTCCCGTCCCAGATCAGCTATGTCCTCACCTCGCGCTTCACGCCCGAACGGGGGTACGTGATCGATTCGCGCCGGGGCGGCGGCGGGTACATCCGCATCGTCCGCGTCCAGATGTCGAAGAGCGGGTACCTGATGCACTTCTTCCAGGCGGTCGGCAAGACCGTCAGCGAGGCGGAGGCCGCCGCCTATCTCAGAAATCTCTGGGAGCACGGCGTGATGACCGAGAGGGAAGCCAAGCTCACGATGCAGACGCTCACCGCAGCCGCGCTCGACGAATGCCCGTCGGAAAAGCGGGATGCGCTCCGGGCTGATATCCTGCGGCACGCGCTCATGTTTTACATGATGCAGAATTAAACAGTCAATCATGATTTCGGAGGATTTCAAAATGCTCTGCGAAAAATGCAAGAAAAACGAAGCGACTTACTATTTCCATGAAAACGTCAACGGCAGGGAGCGCACCTTCCGTCTCTGCGACGACTGCGCCGCGGCGATGCAGGAAAAGGGCGAGCTGCCCGAGATCGGCGCAGACCGGTTTTTCGAGGATTTCGATTCCTTCTTCGAGGATTCGGTCTTCGCAAACCCGCTCCGTACGGTCGGGAACCTGCTCGGCGGCTTCTTCGGCGGCGACCGGGCCCTTACGTCCGGCGAGCGCGAGAAGAAGGAAGAAAAGAAATGCCCCGGCTGCGGCACGACCCTGCGGGAATTTGCGCAGCGCGGCGCGGGATGTCCGAAGTGCTACGAGATCTTCGAGGCCGAGCTCGCCCCGACCGTCAGCCGCGCACACGGAGGCAGCGAACATACGGGACGCGTTCCGCTCAAATACCGCGACCGCATCGAACGGAAGCACCGGATCGAAGCGCTGGAAGCGGAACGTGCGGAAGCGGTGAAGAACGAGAATTACGAGCGCGCCGCCGAGATCCGGGACGAGCTGAAAGCTCTCCGCGAGGAGAACGCCGCCGCTCTGAAAGCGGACGCGAAGCCGGCGGAGAATCCGGCTGACCATCCGGCCGAATGAAGACGCGAAAGAGACTGAATGAGAAGGAGCAGAAAATCATGTGGTATATGACTGAAGGCAAGGACAGCGACGTCGTTCTGAATTCCCGCGTCACGCTGCACAGAAACCTGGAAGACTATCCGTTCTCCGATCAGATGACGGACGATCAGGCCGCCGCGCTGGTCGAAGCCGTGAAGGCCGTTTACGCGGACGGCGAGGGCTGGAGCGCGACCGATCTCGCCGCCATGAGCGAAGAAGAGCGGCGCGCGACGGCGGAACAGCATGTGATCTCCCGCGCGCTCGCCGAAAAGAAGGGTCCGGCCGTTCTTTTGCAGAACGCGGATCAGTCGCTCACGGTCGCGGTGGGCGGCGAGGACCATGTGACGATCACGGCGGTGGTCTCGGGCAACGACCTGAACGCCGCGCTCGCCATGGCGTTTGAAGCCGAGGCTAAGCTCGACGCGGCTCTCCCGATCGCGTTTACCGAGAAGTTCGGCTATGTCACGCGCGATCCGTCCGAAATGGGCACCGGCATGAAGGCCTCCGTCACCGCGCATCTTCCGGCAGCGGCGGAGTCCGGCTGGATCGCAAGGGTCGCGTTCCGCATGTCCCGCGAGGGCATTTCCCTCCGTTCGCTGGACGGCAGCTCGCTGTCCACGGGCGTCTACCTGATCTCGAACCGCGAGACCATGGGCCAGACCGAGGAGGAAGCCGTCCGGGAAGTCACCGAAGCGGCGGATCGGCTGGTTGCGAAGGAACGCGAGCTCCGGGACGGCATCGGCGACGAGCGCAAGGGGAATCTCGCGGAAAAGGTGCGCCGGAGCTACGGCATGCTCATGTACACGCGCAACCTCGGCGCGTCGGAGCTCGTCTCCATGTATTCCGCGATGCGCATGGCGGCGGGAATGAAGCTCGTCGACCTGCCGACGCGGATGGTGGACGAGGCGATGTTCACCTGCCTGCCGCACACGCTCGCGGCTGCGGAGAACCTCGACGCGAAGGAATCCCTCGGAGAGCGGCGCGCCGCCAAGGTCCGCGCGATCCTCACCGAAGCGCCGATGCACCTCTGATCGCGTGAAAAACTGAATATTCCGGCGGGAAACATCCTATCCTATACCGCAGAGCCCGCCGAAAGCCGGGAGAACAGAATCTTCCGGCTTTTTCGTTTCTCTGCGCGATTCCGCGGATGGGATTCCGCTTTTCAGCAAGAAGGAAGGAGAGAACATGACCATCGGTTTTACCAAGAAAGCACAGAATGCGCTGAACCGCGCGCTTGCCGCCGCCTCGGAAATGGGGCATGCTTCCGTGGGGAGCGAACACCTGCTGCTCGGCCTTTTGGCGGAGCGGGACGGGATCGCCGCGCGGGTCCTCGAGGAACAGAGCGTCACCTTCGACAAGGTCCGCCGTCAGATCGGGGAGACCGTCGGGTTCGGCGAGCCGTCCGCCCTGACGCCCGGCGACATCACCCCGCGCGTGAAGCGGATCATCGAAGCGTCCGCCTCCATCGCCGTCGGGATGGGACACGGCTACATCGGAACGGAACATCTCCTGCTTGCCGCGATGGACGAGGAGGAGTGCTATGCCGCGCGGCTCGTGCGCGAAGCGGGATCTTCGCCGGCCGACGTCAAGCGCGGGATCCTCGCGACCCTCGGTGCGGGCGGGGAACGGCAGAGGAGCGCGGCGAAAAAGCAGAACGGCCTCGGCGATACCCTCTCGCAGTACGGCGTCGATCTCTGCGAACGCGCCAGAGAAGGAAAGCTCGACCCGATCATCGGACGGGAGGAGGAGACCGCGCGGCTCGTGCAGATCCTCTCCCGGCGCACGAAGAACAATCCCTGCCTGATCGGCGAACCGGGTGTCGGCAAGACCGCGGTCGTCGAGGGGCTCGCTCAGCGGATCGCGGAGGACGCGGTCCCGGAGACGCTCGCCGGACGCCGCATCGTGACGCTCGACCTCTCCGCCATGGTCGCGGGAGCCAAATACCGCGGCGAATTTGAAGAGAGAATGAAAAACGTCCTCGCCGAGGTGAAAAAGAATCCCGCCGTCATCCTCTTCATCGACGAGATCCATACGATCATCGGCGCGGGAGGCGCGGAGGGAGCCGTGGACGCCGCGAATATTCTGAAACCCGCGCTGGCGCGGGGCGAGATCCAGGTGATCGGCGCGACGACCATCGATGAATACCGGAAACACATCGAGCGGGACGCCGCGCTGGAACGCCGCTTCCAGTCCGTGACGGTCGGCGAGCCGTCGGCGGAGGAAGCGGAGCGGATCCTCTTCGGCCTGCGGGACAAATATGAAGCGCACCACAAGCTGAAAATCACCGACGAGGCGATCCGGGCGGCGGTCGCGCTGTCCGTCCGGTACATCGGGGATCGGTATCTCCCCGACAAGGCCATCGACCTCGTGGACGAAGCGGCAAGCCGAAAGCGCATCGCAGGCTTTGCCCCGCCGCCGGACGTGAAGGCGCTCGAAGAAAAGCTCCGTCATGTGACGGCGGAGAAGGAGGAAGCGATCCTCGGGGAGGATTACGAGGGAGCGGCGCGGCTCCGGGACGAGGAAAAGCGGCTTTCCGATGCCATCGCGGAGCACAGGTCCGGCGCGCGGCAGACCGAAATCGGCGCGGTGGACGCGGACGACATCGCCGAGATCGTGACCGCGTGGACGCACATCCCGGTGAAACGGCTTGCCGAGGAGGAATCCGAACGTCTGCTCCGCCTCGACCGCATCCTGAAGGAGCGGATCATCGGGCAGGATGCCGCGGTCGACGCCGTCGCACGGGCGATCCGCCGCGGACGCATGGGACTGAAGGATCCGCGCCGGCCGATCGGGTCGTTCCTCTTCCTCGGACCGACCGGGGTGGGGAAGACCGAGCTTTCGAAAGCCCTCGCGGACGTGATGTTCGGCGATGCCTCCGCGATGATCCGGGTCGATATGTCGGAGTATATGGAGAAGCACAGCGTCTCGAAGATGATCGGCTCGCCGCCCGGCTATGTCGGGTACGACGACGGCGGTCAGCTCACGGAGCGCGTGCGCCGGCAGCCCTATTCGGTCGTCCTCTTCGACGAGATCGAAAAGGCCCATCCCGACGTCTTCAACATCCTTCTGCAGATCCTCGAGGACGGATGTCTGACCGATTCGCGCGGCCGACGGGTGGATTTCCGGAATACCGTCGTCATCATGACCTCGAACGTCGGCGCGCAGGGGATCACCGAACCGAAGCGGCTCGGCTTTGTCGACGCGGCGAACGCGGAAGCGGAAAACGCGAAGATGCGCGCGGGGATCGCCGAAGCGCTCAAGCGCACGTTCCGTCCGGAATTCCTCAACCGCGTCGACGAGGTGATCGTCTTCAACAAGCTGACCGACCGGGACATCGCGAAGATCGCGTCTCTGATGCTCGACGAGGTGCGTTCCCGGATCGAAGGGCTCGGAATTTCGGTGGAGTTCGGCGAGGATGTGATCGAGAGCCTCGCGCGGGAAGGCTTTGACCCCGTCTACGGAGCGCGTCCCCTCCGGCGGGCGATCACCAGGCGGGTCGAGGACAGCTTTTCCGAAGCGATGCTCGGCGGGGTCGTCGCGGCGGGCGATCGGGTGCGCGCCGTCCTCGGAGAAGCGGGCGGCATCGCCTACGAGCGCGTCGGAGAGGGCTCCGATTAAACAGAGAAAGGGCTGTCGCACGGCTTTTGTGCGGCAGCCCCGATTCTGTTTGAGAAATTATTCTTTCCGCAGGATCTTCGCGTAGATCTTCTTTTCGTTGTAGAAGAAGAACAGCACGCCGCCGAGGAGGCAGACGCATGCCGCCGCGATCGCGGTGATCCGGTAGCCGAGACCGCCCGTCCCGATCGTTGCGAATGCCGTCACCATCAGCATGGCGATGGACTGGCCGAGCTTGAAGGCGAACGTCCGCGCAGCATAGAACATGCCGGCGCGGTTTTCCTTCGTTTCGATCGCGTCGCACTCTGCGATATCCGCCACCACGGCCTGCGGCAGGATCCCGAAGATCGCCATGGCAGGCGCGGCGAGCACGCAGAGGAGGTAGCCCTGAACGGCCGGCGGGATCGGGAGATTCTTTCCGAACGCAGCCGTGTAAAGGAAGCTCACCGTGAACACGACGAACGCAAAGAGGATCAGCCTGCGCTTGCCGAAGCGGGGCGTCAGCTTGTTGACCGGGATGTAGAAGAGCACGGAGAGCGCGGTCATGAGGACGAAATACACCGTCGACATGCTCTCGTCGAGGCCGAGCAGGGTCGTGACGAAGAAGGGAAGCGCCGTCTGGAACATCGTGATGCCGAGGAAGTAGGCGATGTCGGACGCCACGAAGACGCGGAAGTCGTGGTTCTTGAAGGTCGCGGCGAGGGAATGGATCGCAGTCCCTTCGGCGGGCTTGGCGTCGACGTAGTCCTTCTCCCGGATCGTGAAGACCGGGACGAACATGCACACAAGGCCGATGAGGCTCATGATCGTGAAGGTCACGCGGATCGCGGTGACGCGGGGCAGGAAGTTCTCAAACATCCCCCAGACCACGGGCGCGACATACGCCATGGCCATACCGGCGATGTAGGTGAACGAGATCGCCGTCGAGATCAGCATGCGGGTCTCCTGATCCGCGCCGAGCTCGGGGATCAGCGCGTTGTACGGCGTGCAGTACATCGTCATGAACAGGTAGAAGAGTGTGATCATGACGAAGAGGAACACGGCGTTGATCCAGCTCGTCCTGCCGACGGGGGACCAGAAGGTCAGGATGCAGGTGAGCGCGAAGGGGATCGCGGCAAACCGCATGAAGGGAATGCGCCGCCCGTCCTTCGATTTGCACTTGTCGGAGGAGGAGGCGACGAGCGGGTCGGTGATCGCGTCGAAAATGCGTCCGAACGCGGTGATCGCGCCGAGCACGGTGAGGATGCCGAGGATGACGCGGCCCTGCGGGATGAAGAGGATCTGACCGTCCGCGATGGCGGTTTCGTCCGGCTGATAGTAGTTCACGAGCCAGCTGGAGATGAGCGCGGCGAGCACCGACCAGCCGAACTGGCCGACGGCGAAACACCATACCTTGCCCTTGGAGAGTTTTTTCATGCTGTCTATCCTTTCGGGAATGATCTATATACGTTACCCATTATACATGTTTCAGGCGCGGATGTCAATGAAAACGGCGAAAACAAATCGCTTTTTTCACATCTCGGCCGTCTTCTTTCGTCCGGTTCCTTGCATTTCGCGCCGGTTTGGAGTATAATAGGGACATCTTCCGAAAAACAAGAGGAGCGTTCCCATGTTCGATATCATCCGCGACATCTGGCAGAACCCCGGTCCGGCCTTCTCCCCCATGCCGTTCTGGTTCTGGAACGACACGCTTGACAGAGACGAGCTCGTTCGACAGCTCGATTCGTTCCACCGCAAGGGGATCGACGGCGTCGTGATCCATCCCCGGCTCGGCATGAGCGGCGTCGGATATCTTTCCGACGGGTATTTTGACCTTGTGAAGACCGTCTGCGAGGAGGCGAAGCGCCGCTTCATGCTCGTGATCCTCTACGACGAGGGCATGTATCCCTCCGGATCGGCGCACGGCGAGGTCGTCCGGGAGGAACCCCGGTTTGCCGCGCGGCGTCTGTATGCCGTTCCCGAAGGTACGGCAATTCCCGGGGACGAGGATCCGCAGTTCCGGCTGTGGCTCCGGTTCCGGGAAGGGAAGCTCGCCGACGTGAAGCTCGAACGCCCGCGCGATGCCGCGGATGACTGGCAGCCCTGCCTGCTCGTGCTCGGCTACACCGGCGGAACGATCCGCGGCCTCTCCCCCGACGAGGACGACGGGCAGCCGAACGCGCCGAAAGCCGCGGACCTCCTCAACCCCATGGCGACCGAGTGCTTTATCCGGCACACGCATGAGAAGTATTCCGGCGCGATCGGGGAGTATTTCGGACAGACCGTCATCGGCTTTTTCACCGACGAGCCGTCCGTCACGGGCCGGTGCGCGCATCTCGACGGCGGGATCCCGTGGTCCTACGACATGATCGAGGACTTTTTCGAGGCGGGCGGGGACTTTTCCCATCTTGCCGCGCTCCTCTTTGAGCCGGAGGACAAAAAGCTCCGCCGCGAGGCCGAACGCATCCATGCCGAAACGGTCCGGCGCCGCCTCGGGGAGGCTTTTTATGCGCCGCTTTCCCGCTGGTGCCGCGCCCACGGGATCGCTCTGATGGGGCATCCGGCGGCATCCGGCGACTGCGATACGCTGAAGTACTTCGACATCCCCGGACAGGATCTCGTCTGGCGCATGGTCGAGCCGGGCACGGAGCTCACGTCTCCCGATTCGATCCTCGCGAAATCCGCCGCGGACGCCGCGCGTCACCGGGGCCTGTCTCGTTCGTCCGTCGAGGCCTTCGGCGTGTGCGGGGAACGGGGCAATCCGTGGAATTTCCCGCCGGACGAGATGATGTGGTACCTGAACTTCCTGTTCGCCCGCGGGACCTCGTGGATCCTTCCGCATGCCTTCTATTATTCGCTCCGCACGCCTCTGCAGTCCGGGGAGAGACCGCCGGACGTCGGTCCAGCATCGGTGTGGTGGAAGGACTACCGCAAGCTCGCCGGGTATATCAAGCGCATGTCGTGGCTGAACGCGACGGGCTCGGACAATCCGGAGGCCGCGGTCCTCTGCTCGCCGGAGCACACCCCCGTGAAGCCGGTCGAGGATCTGTACCGGGACATGCGGCTGTTCAACTACCTCTCCCTCGAGGATTTCATGGAGCGCGCGCATATCGACGACGACGGCCACGTCGTGATCGACCGCTATCACTACGACACGGTCCTCATCGAAGGGCGTCTGCGTCTCAATGCGGAGATCGTCACCAAGCTCGGCGAATTCGAGGTTCACGGCGGGCATCTCTACCGCGGCTCGGACTTCGCCGGATACCTCGCGAAAATCAAAAAGGACCGCCCGCATTTCTTCGAGGGGGAGACGCACGGCAATCTGCGCTTCACCCACATGTCGAAATCGGGATGCGAGTTCTTCTCCTTCATCAACGAAGGGCTCGCGCCGATCCGGGGACGCTTCGTCACCTCCCTTTCGCAGGCGGCGTACCGCTTTGATCCCTTTACCGGGGGCATCGAGCCGCTGACCGGACAGATGTGCGGCGGCGGATTTGCCTATCCCGCCGAGATCCCGGGACACGCCGCCCTCGTGATCGGATTCGATCCGTCCGCTCTGCCCGTGCTCGGGGAGCCGGAGGAAGAGCGGATCGTCGAGATCGTCTCGCTCGCCGAAGGAAGGATGGCTTTCGACTGGAGGCCTGCGGAGAACCGCCGCGCCGTCCTGACGTTCGAAGGGATGCACGACGCCGGAGACGTCACGGTGAACGGCAAAGCGGCAGGACGCATCCTCTTCCGCCCCTATGCCCTCGACATCACCGCGCTCCTCGTGCCCGGGGAAAACGAAATCGCCGTCGAGGTCACGCCGAGTCCCGCGAACCTTTACGGGACACCCGTTCCGGTCGGTTTCGACGGATGCGCTGTCCGGGTGTACGAAAAAGCCGAATAGGGCGGAGGAAGACAATCTTTTTACAATTCCCGCAAGAAATTCACGGATCTGTCTGGTATAATAGCATTCGA
This sequence comes from Clostridia bacterium, assembly GCA_017540285.1. Lineage (GTDB taxonomy): Bacteria > Bacillota > Clostridia > Oscillospirales > CAG-272 > UMGS1696. Next base: position 12,130 of record JAFYBI010000312.1, read on the forward strand.
ACCATCCCACCACCGGGAGCACATCATGAACGTTCCATCTCAGCCGAAGCGGCGCGGGAGTCTCACGCTGCTCTGCGTTTTTCTGGTTCTCCTGCTTCTTGCCGCGGCGGGAAGAGCCGTTTCCTATCTGTCCGCCGCAGCCGCCTCGGACATCGCGTGCCCCAAGTGGCTCGCCTCCCTCGCGGACTACGGAGCCGAGCTCATTGCCGCGCTCCGGGTGGCGGTCGGGCTCGGCGCGCTCACGGCGTTCGCCTACCGGGGCAGGAGGACTGCGCCGCTCTTCGTCCTCTGCCTCACCGCGGCTTTGATCGACTATGCCGCGCGCTTCGTCATCGACGCCCTCACGGGGAACCTGGGGGACTACGGCGCGGTCGCGGTCTTCTGGCTGCTCGGCGAATTCCTCTACGAAGCCGCCTTCACCGCCGCGGGACTCTGGGTGATCCTCGCGGTGCGCAAGCGTTTCCGCGAAGCCGATACGCCCCGCCGACGCGCCAGGTTCGCCCCCCTCGTCGCCGCGGCGCTGTCCGTTTTGCCCTACGCCGTCTCGCGCATCCTCGCGGAGATCTGGTACCTCGTCAGCTTTCTGCTCACGTATTCCGGCATCACATCCACCGAGATCGCGTCGATCGTCGGCAGCTTTCTGCGCATCCTTGCGATCTACGGAGCCTTCGGCATGATCGCCGCACGCGCGTCGGCACGGATCCTTCTGACGAAAAGCCGGAACAAAGAGCCGTGAACAGCGCGAAAATTCCCTCTTGCAATTCCGGGGAAATTGTGATATAATAAAAAAACTCTGACAATCCATAAACACACGACAGGTGCGATCCATGAAAAAGATTCTGGCTCTCGTCCTCGCAGTCCTGACCCTCGGCATGTGTGCCGCGGGCTGCAAAAAGACCGAGGACGATCTTCTGACGGCAAAATACAACTACGACCTTTCCGAATACATCAAGCTCGCGGAGTACAAAAACCTTCCCGCGGTCGGTTATCACATCGAGGTGACCGACGAGGCGATCGAGCAGCAGATCCTGTCCTCCCGCTCCTACTACTCCCGTCTGAACGACGTCACGGACCGCGGCGCGGCCCTCGGCGATACCGTTTACATCGATTATGTCGGGACCATCGGCGGGGAAGAATTCGACGGCGGCTCTGAAACGGACGCGGAGCTTGTGCTCGGCTCCGGGACCTACTTCGACGATTTCGAGAATGCCATCGTCGGCGCGATGCCGGAATCCACGCTCTCGGTCGATCTGACCTTCCCGGATCCCTATTACCAGTTCCCGGAACACGCCGGCGAGGATGTCCACTTCGAGATCACGGTCCACGAGGTCTGCGAGCAGGAGCTCCCGGAATACACGGAGGACTTCGTGCGGGCGTATCTCGGCTACGGCTCCAAGGCGGAGTACGAGGCGGCGGCGCGTCAGAGCCTCGAGGACTATTACCGCGACATCTACTACCAGTACGTGTCCGATCAGGTCTGGGACGTCGTGTATGAAAACACCGAGGTCATCAAATGGCCGGACGCCGAGGTGAGCGAGTATTACAATGCGATGGTCGAGTCCAACCAGGCGTACGCCGAGGTGATGGGCCTGAACTTCGCGACCTACGTCTCCCTCTATTTCGACGGGATGACCGAGGAGGAATTCTACAGCACCGCCAAGGAAGAGGCGGAGCAGAAGATCAAGGAAGAAATGATCGTCTACGCCATCGCGCGGCGGGAAAACCTCTCCCTGAGCGAGGCCGAATACACGAAGCGCGCGACCGAATACGCGACGAAATACTACGAAATGGCCTCCCTCGAAGCCTTCGAGGAGACCTACGACAAGCCCCTGATCCGCCAGACGATCCTCTCCGACCTCGTGCACGAGTTCATCGTCGACCATGCGGACGTCGAGATCAAAAACTGAATCGAAACGAAGAACAGAATCCCCGTCAGGTCATCGCGGCCCGGCGGGGACTTTTTTGTCCTTCCGGGAGAGCCTTGTAGATTATTGCCAACTTCCGGCCGAATTCGACCGGTATGTTCGCTGTTCCGTCTCTTGCATTTCCCGGGGAGAAATGATAGAATATCCGCGAAACTGAAAAAACTTCCGTCTGCCGGACCGTTTCCGGGAGACGGGACAAACCGGAGCAAACCATGGACTTTACCGCATACAAGCCCGTCCGGATCTTCACGGGCGCGCATTGCCTGACCGATCATCCCGAAGTCTTCGCCGCCTGCGGACGCCGCGCTCTCATCGTGAGCGGTGCGCACGGCGCCGATGCCTGCGGCGCGTTTGCCGACGTCGCCGAAACGCTCGGGAGGGCGGGATGCACCTTCGTCCGCTGGACCGGCGTGAAGGAGAATCCGCCCGCTCCCGACTGCCGTGAGGCCGGGCAGCTTGCCGTTCGCGAGGGATGCGATTTCATCGTCGCGATCGGAGGCGGCTCCGCGCTCGACGCCGGGAAAGCCGTCGCCGGATACGCCGCGAACCCGACGATCTCCGTGATGGACATCTACGACGAGACAAAGCGGACCGCGCCGTGCCTGCCGATCATCGCCGTTCCCACGACCGCCGGGACCGGAAGCGAGGCCTGCCGCTATTCCGTCCTGACCATCGACGGCGGCGCGCAGAAAAAAACGTTCAAGGACGTCTCGGCGTATCCGCGGGCATCGTTCGTCGATCCGCGCTATACCGCCACCCTCTCCGACCGCTACACCGTCTCCACCGCCCTCGACGCGCTGGCGCATGCCATGGAGAGTTATTTCTCCCCGAAGACGACGCCCGCCTCCGCCGAAGCCGCTCTCGACGCCGCCCGCGCGATCTGGGACGTCCTCTTCCGGCAGGGAAAGCGCACCGGCTGGACGGCTGAGGACCGGGCAAGGCTGGCATACGCGGCGACGGCGGCGGGCGTTGCCATCGACACCACGGGAACGGGCTTCCCGCATCCGCTCGGCTACTGCCTGACGCTCTCCCGCGGATACCCGCACGGGGAGGCATGCGCGGTCTTTGAAGGCGCGTTCCTCACCTACAACATGCTGACGGCGGAGGGGAGCCGCCGCGCACGCGAACTGGCCGACGCGCTCGGGACCACGCCGGAGGAGATGATCCGAAGGATCCCCGAGGCCTCCGGCATCTCGCTCGCGATCCCGGCCGACGAGCGCGAGATCCTGATCGACCGCGTCGCCGGCGCCGGGAACTTCGCGAACAGCCCCTACGTCCTCTCGCGCGGCGAAATGTCCGATATTTTCGCCCGCCTGTTCGGATAAACGCAGAGAAAGAGCCTCCGGGCTTTTTCTTTTTTGAAAGCATCGCCGCAGAAATATATAAATCCCTTGCATTCGGGCGGATTCTGCGCTATAATAAGAACAGGATTTCACAACATTTCATCAAACCGGAGGTCAGCATGAACCGCAAGACATTCACCCGCGTCCTCTCCCTCCTGCTCGCCGCCCTGCTCCTCGCGCCTCTCGTATCCTGCGCGAACGCCAAGGACGATCCCGACGCGCCTGACGCGAATCCCGGCGCCGATCCCGCGGCCAATACGCCGGAGGAAGCCGAGGACGAGCCGAAATACCTCGACGCCCTCCCCGAAACGCTCGACTACGGCGGCTATGAGGTCACCTTCCTCTCCTCCGAGGAGACCAAGTCCATCGAGCTCGACGAAGAGACGGACGATATCAGCGACGTCGTGAACGAGGCGTACTGGCGTCGGAACCGCTCGCTGGAGGAACGTCTCAACGTAAAGCTCGTACTCGGCGAAAAGGCCGGATACGGCGGCTTCAACTCCGCGGCCACGCAGGCTGTCGCAGCCGGGAACGACGAGTACGATCTCTTCTGCGCCCATACCCGCTTCAACGTCTCCCTCGCGGCGTCCGGTCAGATGATGAGACTCAACGAGCACGGCGTCACCAAGACCGTCAACATCAACGCGCCGTACTGGAGCCAGCTCTTCATCGAGAACATCAACTACAAGGACAACATCTTCTGGCTCACCGGCGACATGACTCACAACTACATCGCGTACATCTACGCCATGTTCGTCAATGCCACCGTCTGGAACGATTTCTTCCCCGGTGAATCGATCTACGGCATCGTCCTCGAGGGCAACTGGACGCTCGATCAGATGAGCGCGATGTGCGAGAACGTCTACCGCGACCTCAACGGCAACGCGCAGGTCGATCTCAACGACTGCTTCGGCGTCATCATGCAGAAGGGCCACGTCCTCAACGGCATGGTCTTCGCCAACGGCGTGGAATACACCGGCCGGGACGACGCGGGCGAGTACATGGTCATCCTCGGCAACGAGCACACCGTCGACGTCTTTGACAAGCTGCATAATATCTTCTATAACACGAACTACGGCGCGATGCTCGAAAACTCGGCGTTCGACAACGGGAGCATCAACATGCTCAACGAGGACCGCGTCCTCTTCTGCCCGAATACCTTCAACATGGCGGGCAACGAGATCATCCGCAACATGGAATCCGACTTCATGATCATCCCGCTCCCGAAATTCGATGAAAAGCAGGAGAACTACCGCGTGAACCAGTACGACGGCGTCCCGCTTTACGGCTGCCCGACGACGCTCGCGGAGGACAAGATCGACATGATCGCGACGGTCCTCGAGGCGACCTGCTCCATGACGAGCCAGACGGTCATTCCCGCGTACTACGACCTTGCGCTGAAGAACAAGTACAGCCGCGACGCCGAGACCGCGAAGATGATCGATCTGATCCATGACTGCATCACGGCGGACTTCTGCTTCTACTGGGGCGATTCCGTCGGCGACCTCATGAGCTTCTTCTACAACAACATCCAGAACGACGAGATCGCCTCGAAGTTCAAGTCGAACGAGAAGGTCTGGGCGAAGACCCTCTCCAAGCTCGTCGCCAAGCTCGAAGGATAAAGGATTCCCCCAAAGCACAGCAAAGCCCCCGGAGTTTTCGGCTCCGGGGGCGGTTTTTATCCGTGATAGACCATGTCCTCTTCGGTGTAATAGCGGTGTTCCTTCCAGATGTCGAGGATCATCAGGTACCGTCCGAGATCGAGGCCGCGGAACGGGACGTTGCTCGTTGAGAAGATGTACCCGCCGCCGGGCTTCGCGGACCGGATCGCGTAGAGCGCGCTTTCCCGGACCTCCTCGTCCGTCCCGGTCTGCATGAGGGCGCAGTTGACGTTGCCGCAGATCGCGATGCCGCGCGGGTAGGTGAGCCGCTTGACCTCGGCGATGTCCACCCCCGCCATCGGGTCGATGGAGTGGATGCAGTGCGGGCGGCAGTCCATGAGCTGATCGAGGATCGGCATGATGTTGCCGTCGGTGTGCTTGATCGCGTAGCCGCCCATCTTGCGGATGGCGTCGATGATGTCGTAGAGGTAGGGCGTGATGTATTCCGAGAACATCTGCGGGGAGAGGAACGGCCCGGAGTTGTAGCAGTAGTCCGAGCAGAGCATGAAGCACTCGATCCCGCAGTCGAAGAGCTTTTTGTTGTATTCGATCGCGCCGTCGGCCATGCGGCGAGCCTGGGCGTGGACCTCGTCCGGATCGTCGGCGATGCGGTAGGCGAACTCGAACATGTCGTTGCCGTCCGGGATCGCGAAGGTGCCGTCGCCGTGGTGCGTGAGCAGGAATTTGTCGCCGGAGAGCTCCTTGATCCATTTCACGGTCTTCTTCACGTCCTCGTAGTTCAGATACGCGACGTTGAAAATCGAGTATTCGAGCTCCGAATAGACCGAGACGATCAGCTCGGCGTTCTCATAGAGCTTCCGGTCGCGCTCCTTTTCGGACAGGTTCATCCGGTCGAGCGCCCAGCTGGAGGTGAAATCGATGCCGTTCCCCCTCAGCTCGGGCGTCAGCTGGAATTCCAGCTCAAAGGTCGGGATGGCGTCCGGAACCTTGCATTGCAGCGCGGCGATCGCGCGTTCTCGAAGAGTCATACAGTCAGGCCTCCTTGTTCCCCGCGAGCGCGAGGACGTCGTAAAATGCGGGTTTGACGCGCCAGCCGCGTCCGATGAGCAGGGGATAGTTCCTGTGCCGCCTGGGGAATCCGTTGAGCCACGAGACCGCGTCGGAGAGTCCCCAGAAGACGACCGTGTCGAGAGCACCTTCGTCGGCGAGGGCGCAGAGGACGCGGAAGATCTCCGTGTATTTTGCTCGGAAATCCGCTTCGATCTCCGGCGTCCAGTCGATATCCTCCGCCGTGTCGCCGAAGCGGTAGCATGAGATGTCGAGCTCGGTCGCCTCCAGCCGGAGCGCGGGATCGATTTTCCGCAGGTCGGCGATTTTGTGGACGTTCTTTCTCAAAAGATCGAGGTCCGTGAAGAGCGAGAGATGCATCTGCAGTCCGACGCCGCCGAGCGGGATGCCCTCCCCGCGCAGTTCTTCGACGAGGGAGATCATCGTGTCCGCCTTGGCCTCGGAGGATTCGAGATTGTAGTCGTTGATGAGCAGGCGCGCATCCGGATCGGCTTCGTGCGCGGCGAGGAAAGCCTCGGGGATGTAGTCCCTGCCGGCGATCTTGTACCACTGGGATTCGCGCAGCCCGCCCTCGTCCCGGAGGACCTCGTTCAGGACGTCCCATGTCGCGATCTTTCCGCGGTAACGCGAGACGACGGTCGAAATGTGCGTCCGCATGCGGTCCAGCAGCCGGTCCTTCGAAGCCGGAGCGCCCCCCTCTCCTTCGAAAAACCACATCGGGACCTGACCGTGCCAGACGAGCGTGTGCCCGCGCAGATCGATCCCGTGCGCCTCTCCGAAGGCGGCAAAGCGATCCAGCTTGTCGAAGACGAAGTGTCCCTCCTCGGGTTGGACGTACATGGGTTTTGATTCGTTCTCGAGCGTCAGGATATCGAACTGTCTGAGGATCGCGGCGCATGCTTCGGACGCCGGGTCGAGATTCCAGGTATTGACGGCGGCTCCGACGCGGAATCGACCGCGGTAAGCGTCTGCCAGCGACGGCGCGTCCCATGCGAGTGCGTTCGGTTCGTTCATGGCATCGGTCTCCCTTTTCGTTTGATCCTATTATACCAGTCAATCCGGACGGTGTCAACGGATTTTTTCGGGAACGGACGGAAAAATGAAAAAACCCGCCCGGGGATTCGGACGGGAGAGGAATTCAGCCGCGGAACAGGAAGAGATTGAACGCCAGCAGGATGCCGAGGAAGACGAAACTGACGGCGGTATAGAGGAGGAAATACCCTTTCGTGTGGCCGGGATAGCGGATCGTGTATTCGCGGAACGTGATGAGGCTCGCGAGGGAGGAGATGAGCGTCCCGACGCTGCCGACATTCACGCCGACGAGAAGCTCGCGCCAGTTGTCCGTGAAATTCGAAAGCAGGATCGCCGAGGGGACGTTGCTGATGAACTGGCACGAGAGGGAAGAGAAGAGCACGACGTTTCGGTTGAGCAGCGTGCCGAGGGTGTCCCGCACGATGTCGAGCCGCGCCGTATTCCCCGCGAAGATGAAGAAGAACACGAACGTGAAGAGAAGCGGGTAGTCGACGGAGGAAACGGCGTGACGGTCCAGAACGAGCAGGGACGCGGTGATGATCAGAAGCCCGACGGCATAGGGGATCGCCCGGAAGACCATCAGGACGGACACGAGGAAGAGGACGGCGTAGAGAACGCTGCGGGATTTATCGAAACGGATCGCTTCGTCTGCCACGGTGAGCGGTTCCGGCTTTACGAAGAGGAGGCACGCCCCCGTGATGAGCGCGACGGAGAGGCAGAACGACGGGAGCATCGTCAGGGTGAAGGCTCCGGTCGGAATGTTGAAGCGGGTATAGAGGTAGAGGTTCTGCGGATTGCCGAACGGCGTGAGCATGCCGCCGAGGTTTGCCGCAACGGTCTGCATCACGAAGCTGAACGCGACGGTCTTCTGCCGCCCGCAGTCCTTCAGAACGTAGTAGCTCAGGGGCAGAAAGGTGAGCAGCGCCATGTCGTTCGCGATGAGCATGGAACCGAGGAAGGTGATCCAGACGAGCGCGAGGACGCAGGCGCGGGTGCTCTTGAAGAGACGCACGATGTTCTTCGCAAGGATGTAGAAGAACCGGATGTCCTTCAGCGCGGCCACGACGGCGAGGGTGCAGAACAGGCAGGCGAGGGTCTTGTAATCGACGTACCCGGCGTACCGCGTGTCCGGGGGAACGAGGAAAACCGTCATGACAGCCAGGATGGCGGCAATGCACATGACGGTGTTCTTTTTGACGAAGGAAAGCGCGTGTTCCGCGAGCTCGGCGGGACGGTTTCTTTTCGGGATCGCGATTGCTTTCTGCATGATCTGCCTCGGCTGAAAGAACTCTTGGTCTCTACCGAGTGCCTATCATAGCACAACGCGGGGCCTCTGTCAAGAGCGCGCGGAACACTTCTCAAAAATCAGAGTTTTGTGGCAAATAGCCAAGCCCTGTCAGACGGATTTGTGCAATCCGACGACGGCTCGGGCGCATCTTCTGGCTGTCAGCGTTCGTCCCCGCGCCAGAGATAGCCGTCCTGATCGATATGCCACTCCTCGCCCCGCCACTCCGCGACGCCTTCAAAGAGCGAGGGCGTGACGTATGCGCGGATGCGGTATCGATCCGCTTCTTCGCCGAGGAGAAGGGCGGCATCGTCGGTGAACGATCCGGTTTTGCAGGAATGCGCGTGTTCACGGTAATAAAGCTTCCGGAGCGCGAACTTCATCCGGTCTTCTGCGGGCAGGGGATAGTCCTCTCCCTCTTTCGTGAAGACGAGATACCCCCACATCTCGGGCATGTGCGCGTCGATCACGCCGGTCGGCGCCCAGAGCCAGTTGTGCTCGGGCAGGGGACGGCCGTCGGGACCCTTGCGCTTGACGTATTTTCCGTCGATGACGTCCACGTCCCACTCGACGCGCGAGAAATCCATCCGCCAGATTTCTCCGGGAACGGGCGCGAGGCGGTCGGGTTTGCAGTGCCCCACCGGGCATTCGCGGAAGGAGAACCACGGCAGCTTGATCTCGACGGACCAGAAACGGTTGTCCGCCGCGGGGTTGTTCAGTTCTCCCGCGATCTTCACCGCGCTCTCCAGTCCCCGCACATCCCAGCTGATGATGCGCCGGGTGCGGTCGCGCTGCGGGCACTCCATATAGAGATCCCAGACCGTGTTCAGGGCGTTCATCTCGATCTCGTAGTACCGGTGGCTCGAATCCTGCGGCGCGAGGAAGATCTCGAAATCGTTGTCGGCGAAGATCACGTCGTCGCGCTCGGTGACGGTTGCCCAGATCTGATCGTCCGTCAGCTGCGCGCCGATATAGAGCGCTTCGTCGTTCCAAAGGACCTTGACGCGCGTTTCCTTCCACGGCCGCGGACGGCTGTCGCCTTCGATATCGCGAAAACCGGTCAGCCACTCGCCGCGCTGCCAGAAGGGCTTGGTGAGGTCTCCGTCAAGCGGACCGGGATCGCCCATGGCCCGATGGGCACGGCAGACGGGCGGATCGCAGGGGATGATGGGTTCGCGGACCAGGGGATTGGGTTTCATGATGTGTCCTCCGTTGTTGTCTCGAAAAATCAGAACGGGATCGCCGCTGCAGGAGGAGCTCCGGATCGCGGTTCACGGGCACATGCCGGACAACCCCTCCGGAACTATTATAGCAAGCCCGCGGGCGGATGTCAACCGATTCGGCGAAAACAGGAGGGAGGATCCGACGGCCGCGTTCCCGTCTCCCCTTCAATTCCCCACATACATCCTCTGATACGGATTCCGGCTGTCGGGGGTGACGACGGTGAAATCGGAAGCGAGCAGTTCGTCGGCGTCACCCCCGAAGAGCGCGGCGAATTCTTCGAGGGGCTCCCGGATCGAGGCCATGTCCTCCGCCGTCGCCGCTCTCGCCGTGACCTGCGGCGGGAAGACGATCCCCCCGCAATCCCCGCGCAGGAACATCCGGCCGCCGTGCATCCCGGTGCAGGGGAAATCCCCTACGACGGGGGTGTCCGCCGCGTCACGCCCAAGGCCGAGCACGACGATCACGCCGCCCGCCTGATATTCGCCGAGGAAGCTCCCGGCGCACCCCCCGATCACGATCAGGGGGACTTTTTCCTTGTATTCCTTCATGTGGATGCCCGCGCGGTATCCGGCATTCCCGCGCACGAAGATCTTTCCGCCGCGCATGGCATACCCCGCCGCGTCGCCGATGGAGCCGTGAACGACGATCTCCCCGTCGTTCATCGTGTCGCCGACCGCGTCCTGCGCGCTGCCGTGCACCGTGATCCGCGCGCCGTTGCAGTACGCGCCGAGGGCGTTGCCGGGGATCCCTTCGATCGTGATGTCCTCCGTGGCCATGCCCGCACCGAGGAACCGCTGACCGAGACAGTCCGTGAGGAGACAGTTTCCCGCTTCCCGGATCGCGTCGTTGATCGCGCGGCTGTCCAGCCCTTTTGCTGAGATCGTCTTCCCGTCCATCACACCGCACCTCCGAATTTCTGCCGTCTCATGTCCGCCGGGAATGCCGCCGTCGTCGCGGAGTGCCGCAGCAGGACAAAATCCACCGTGTCGAGCGGGACCTTTTCCCGGATCAGCGAGGTGTAGATCCCCGCCCGCTCTTCGTGTCCCACGAGGGCGAACCCGACAAGGCGGTTGTCCTTCACATAGAATTTCTTCACCCATCCCGGGCCGCGTTCCGCGAGGATCTCCCCGTCCTCCCCGGCGCGAGCGAACGTCCGGCACAGAGCGCGTGAAGTCCGAAGAACCCGATGGCATTCATGGGGACGGCGTTGTCGAAGACCCGGTCTCCCCCCGCCATGTTCACGCCCGCGCATTCTCCCTGCATCCTCGCGTTCGGGAGGATGGCGAGGACGCGGTTTGCCCCGACGGACGAATCATACCCTTCGGCGCAGTCCCCGGCGGCGTAAATGTCCGGGAGGGAGGTCCGCATTCCCGTATCCGTGACGATGCCGCGGTTCACGTTTCCTCCGCTCTCTTTGATCAGCGCGGTATTGGCCCGCACGCCCACCGCGAGCACGAGGATGTCGAACTCAGCCGTCTTTCCGCTCTTCATGACGGCACGGTCCTCCTCGAAGCGCTCCGCCGTGTCGCCGAGGAGGAAGGCGATCCCGTGTTCTTCGAGCTTCGCCTGCATCAGGGCCGCGCCTTCCTCGTCGAGGATGCTGGACAGCACCCGCGGCGCGAGGTCGCAGACGGTGATGCTCTTCACCCTCTCCGCAAGTCCCTCCGCGCATTTGAGCCCGATCAGCCCCGCGCCGACGATCAGTACCCGGCTTTCGGGCGCAGCGGCCCGGTCAAGCGCAAGCATGTCGTCCATCGTCATGAAGGAGAACTTCCGCTCCACCGTGTCCAGACCCGTCATGGGCGGCACGAACGGAGACGAGCCCGCCGCGACGCAGAGCTTTTTGTACGGCAGGATCTGCCCGTCGCCGAGCGTCACCGTATGTCCGTCGGGATCGATCCGCACGGCCTTTTTCCCGTAAAGGACTTCACACCCGTTTTTTTCGTAAAAGTCCGCCGGCCGCGCGTTCATGTTCTCCGGGCTCGCTTTTCCTTCGAGGGCGTAGGAGATGAGCGGGCGGCAGTAAGCCGGATACGGTTCGGCGGAAATGACCGTGACCGGCGTCTCCCGGTCGATCTGCCGGATCCCCTCGATGCACCCGAGGGCAGCCGCGCCGTTGCCGATGATGACATAGTCCGCCATATTCTCACCTCTCCTCATAGACGATCGCCCGGTTGGGGCAGCCCTTCACGCACGCCGGTTCGCCTGAGGCGTTTTTCAGGCAGAGCTCGCACTTCTGCATCACGCCGTCCTCTCCCGGGGAGAGCGCGCCAAAGGGGCAGACGAGCACACAGGTAAAGCACCCCACGCAGCGGCTCCTCTCGATCCGGATCACCCCGTCCGCGTCTTTGTTCAGCGCGCCGGAGATGCAGGATTTGACGCAGAGCGGATCCGTGCAGTGGCGGCAGGAAACGGCGTAGGTCACCCGATCCCCGCCTTCGATATGGATGCGCGGGAAGATCGGCTTCCCCTTCAGAGCGGACGCCATGTCGGACATGCCGGAATTGGCGAACGCGCAGTTGTATTCGCAGAGATGGCACC
>JAFYBI010000313.1 GCA_017540285.1 Clostridia bacterium
AAGAGGCGTTATGCCCCATTGGACGGAGCTTCACAACCAGAAGGGAGGTTATACCCGAGGCAGGGGTGGAGTCCAGAGGCGGGGAAAGCGCCTCTGGGAGCGGTGATTGGCAAGAGGGCGGCTCCGGAGCCCTCTTGTCCGCCAGCCGCGCAGGCGAAAAAAGCAATCGGCCTCGCCGATATACAATCCGCAAGCGTCAGCGCGCAGGCTGCATAAACTCCTTTTGCCCGCGGGGGCTCCCCGCCTTGCGCAGTGAGCCCGCCGTGTGTCTCCGGGCACCGCCCGGCCCGCGGGGGCTTCCAGCCCCCTTTTCTCTCTTGACCTCCCGGCCAAAGTGGTGTATAATAAATAAAAATTCGAGTGTAACCGGTAAGAATCCTAGGCCAACGATTTATCACAACATCGGCATCCTCGCCCACGTGGACGCCGGAAAAACCACCCTGACGGAGCAGCTCCTGTATCGAATGGGCGTCCTCCGGGCCGCGGGCAGCGTCGACGACGGCACGACCGCCACCGACTCCCTCGCCGTCGAGCGCAGACGCGGCATCTCCGTCCGCACCGCCACGGCGACCGGCTCGTGGAAGGGCGTCACCGTCAACATCGTCGACACGCCCGGGCACGTCGATTTCGCCGGGGAGGTCGAACGCTCCCTCGCCGCCCTCGATTACGCGGTCGTGGTCGTCTCCGCAGTGGAAGGCGTCCGCGCGCACACCGAGAACATCCTCCGCGCACTCGCCGAAGAGAAGCTCCCCTATGCCGTTTTCCTCAACAAGACCGACCGGGCGGGTGCGGAACCGGATTCCATCCTCGCCGATCTCAGCCGCGCCGCGCCGGAGAAGATCTTCCTGCCGCTCTCGGACATCTCCGGCACGGGGACCGACGGCGTGACCGTCTCGACCTATGCGGGGGCCGCCTTCGACGCGCGCGTGACCGAGATCCTCGCGGACACGGACGACGAAGCCGCCGACGCCTTTCTCTCGGACACCTCCCTTCCCCACGGCACGGCGGAAGCGAAGGTCCGGGCGGGCATCGCGGACTGCCGCATCGTCCCGGTCCTCGCGGGATCGGCCAAGCACGGCGTCGGCGTCGAGGCACTCGCGGACTTTCTCGTCTCCTTCATGCCGTCGGCAGAGCGGCGCGCCACGGATGCGCTCTCCGGGATCATCTTCAAGATCGAGCATGACCGCGCGATGGGCAAAATCTCGCATGTGCGCCTCTTCGGGGGCCGCATCGTGAACCGCGACGAGGTGACGCTCATCCCGCCCGACGATCCGCGCCGCCGCAACCCGGACGGGGAGGAGGACGACGCCGTCGCGCTCGCGGAAAAGCCTCCCGTCTCGGAAAAAGTCTCGCAGATCCGCAAATTCACGGGCGGACGCTACGCCGACGCGGGCGAGGTGGAAGGCGGGGACATCGCCGCGCTCTGCGGTCTTCCCTCCGCCAAAGCCGGCCACTTCGTCGGCTCGCTCGCCCTCGGGGAATCCGCCCGGCTCACCGCGCCCTTTCTGCGCGTCAAGGTCACGCCGGCCGACGGCGACCCCGAGAAGGTCCCTCCCCTCGCCGCCGCCCTCTCCGAGCTCACGGAGGAGGAGCCGTACATCGACGCGAAATGGGAGAACGGCCAGCGGGAGATCACCATCTCCACGACCGGGTCGATCCAGCTCGAGATCCTCGACGCGCTGCTCCGGGAGCGGTACGGGATCGCACCGTCCTTTTCCCCGCCGACGGTCATCTACAAGGAGACGCCCGCCGGGGTGGGGTACGGATACGCGGACTACACGATGCCGAAGCCGTGCTGGGCGGTGGTGAAGTTCAAATTCGAGCCGATGCCGCGCGGATACGGGGTCTCGTACCACGGGAAGCTGCCGTCGAACCAGTGCTTCTACCGCTACCAGACGCACATCCGCACGTCGTTCTATCAGTGCCTCGAGCAGGGGCTGTACGGCTGGGAGGTGACGGATTTCCGCTGTACCCTCGTCGGCGGTCAGCACCACACGATCCATACGCACCCGCTCGACTTCTTCGTCTGCACGCCGATGGCGTTCATGAACGGGCTTCGCGACATCGGGGTGACGCTGCTCGAACCGCTTCTCCGGATGCGGATCTCCGCGCCGGCTCACCTCGCCGGGAAGATCACCGGGGAGATCATGCGGATGCGCGGAGAGTACGACACGCCGCTCTTCTTCGGGGACAGCGTTTCGCTCGAAGCGATCGTCCCGGCGGCGACGTCGATGGATTTCCCGGTGAAGCTGGCGTCGTGGTCGTCCGGGAAGGCGGTCCTCAGCGCGTCGTTTTACGGCTACCGCGACTGTCACGACGGCGAGGAGCACGTCAACCCCCGCCGCGGCGTCAATCCCCTCGACCGCGCGAAGTGGATCCTCTGGGCGAGAGGCGCGTACCAGCTGTCGATCGAGGATATGTAGGGATACAAAATCATGCAGAAGGGGCTGTCGCAAAAGGGACTTGGTACCGGTTGTCAATGGAATCCACCTTCCATTGTGTATAAACGATTGCAGAAACATACGGGTGGAAAACTGCACGAGACGTGTCATTCCGAGGAAGGGCCCGGGGGCCCTGACGTGGGAATCCGTACTCTTGTATGAAACGGAAAACCATACTCCATGGCTTTTCCCTCGTACAGGGGATGCGGATTGCCACGTCACAAGAGTTTCCGCGCCGCGGAAATTCAGTCCTCGCAATGACACATGACAGTCGGTGCGAAGCCATGCTCTTCAACGCCGTCATACGCCTATATACAGAACAACGAAGGGACTGCCGCACTCCGTTTCAGGAGCAATGCGACAGTCCCTTCTTCTGGGATTCCGATTCCCCTCAATACCCCTTCTTCTCGACGTACCGCACCTTGATGACGGCGGAATCGCGCAGGAACGGGCTGCTGTCCGGGACCTCGAGGAACAGGTGCCAGTCCGTCTCCTCCCTGTCGGGCGAGGCAGGCACGGAGACGCGGACCCGGAGCAGGTATTCGTCCCCGCTGCGCCCGATCCCCTCCGACGTATACCGGTTCGCGGAGTTCGGCGCGTGGATCACGCAGATCACGAGGGCCTGCGAGGCGAAGTAATCCTCCTTGTACCCCGACACGATGTCGTAAAACATCTCCGCGGTCTCGTCGAGGAAATCATAGCACTTTTCGTACACCGACACGTACCGGATCAGCTCCGCGCGCGTCTGGATCACGCTGATCTCCGGCGCTGTGGATCCCGTCACGTGCGGCGTGCGCGCGGTCTTCACGGGATAATCCGTCGTCACGAGGCGCGCCACGCCCATCGTCTCCGACGGATCGTCCGCCTCCAGACCGCAGGAGGGGAACATCACGGGGAACAGCAACAGGATCGCGAGCAGGGCTGCCATGCGCTTTTTCATCGGGACCGCCTCCTTATCGTTGTGGTATGGTCGATTTCCGTTTTCCCGTCAGACCGCCCCGCAGGCGCCCCGGCAGAAATATGCCGCAAGGTCTTCGGGCTCTGCGAAAACCTCGCCGCATCCCGCGCCGCGCAGCTCTTCCCCGCTCCCGTAGCCCCAGAGGACGCCGAGGGCCGGGATCCCGCAGAGTGCCGCGCCTTCGGCGTCGTGCTTCCGGTCGCCGATCATCACGGCAGCCCGCCGGATCTCATCGGGCGAAACGCCGTCCCTCTCCGCCAGCCTGCCGACGAGCGCGCGGATCACCTCCGCTTTTGTCGTCCTTGACTGATCGAGGGACGCGCCGCAGATCTCGTCGAAATACGCCGCGAGCCCGAAGTGATCGAGGATGCGCCGGGAGAATTCCTCCGGCTTCGACGTCGCGACCGCCGTGACATAGCCGGCAGCCCGGATGCGGCGGAGAGCCTCCGCGATCCCGGGATACGGCTCGTTCTCGAAGAGCCCGCGCGTGCTGAAGTATTCGCGGTAAAACCCGAGCGCGGCCTCCGCTTCCTCGCCGGTCATCCCGAAATACTCCCGGAACGAGGGGATGAGCGGCGGCCCGATGAAGCGGCGCAGGAAATCCCGCTCCGGGAGGGGACGCCCCATACGGCCGAGCGCGTGTTCAATGGAATTGGCGATCCCCTCGAAGGGGTCCGTCAGGGTCCCGTCCAGATCGAAAAACAAGTATTTCATGCCGTCACCCGTCATCGGAGCATCGAGATCCCGTAGAGGATCACGAGATGCAGAGGATAAAAGATGTAAAAGAAGTATTTCATCCGCACCCTCCCGGGCTTGCCGTTGTACAAAACAAGCAGCGGCACGGCGAGCAGGGACCAGTACTGGATGGGCCAGCCGACTTCGGCGATCGCGAGGGACAAAAGGCACGCCGAGAACATCACGAGCCGCTGCGGCCGCTCTTCGAACAGGGAGCAGCAGACCGGAAGCATCACGCCGAAAAAGCCGTAATCGACCTTCACGACGGTCGTGAGCCAGAAGACGCCGAAGCATCCCGCGAGGAAGACCGCCGTTGTGACCGCGCGGTCAGCCGCCTCGCCGATCTCGCCGCCGAGGAGCTTCCCGAGCCCCTTCGCCAGCGCGCTTTTCTCGCCGCGGAGGGCGGTTTTCACGCAGTCCAGCGCGGCCATCAGAGCGATCGAGAGGGAAAACGTGATGAGGATGCCGAGATAGAAGTCGCGCTCGGCGATCGTGTAGACGACCTGGCAGAGAAAACCGAGGACGAAGATGCGGAGGAAGTATTTCCACCGGCTGCGGGTGTATCGGAAGCCCTCCGCGATGCAGAAGGCGAAAAGCGGGAAGGCGAGCCGCCCGAGGATGCGGAAAATGTCCCGTCCCGGGAAGAACAGGATCCCCATGTGGTCGAGCAGCATGGACGCCGCCGCGATGAGTTTCAGAATGAAGGAAGACATACTACCTGCCGAGGAAACGGACGGTTTTCTTTATTATACCGCATAACGGGGGGGAATGCAAGGGGAATGGCGAATTCGGAACGAAGGTTTTCGCCGGCCCCATCCGAATTCGCGCCCGCATCTGCCGCCCGTTCTTGACACCGCGGCGATTCTGTGCTATGATAAGCGCAGGAATGTTTATCGCGCCGGGGGCAGCCATGCAGGTCAATCCGAATTTTCTCCCCGTCACGCCGGAAGAGCTCTCCGGGCAGCCGGATTTCGTCTATGTCAACGGCGACGCGTACGTCGATCACCCCTCCTTCGGCGCCGCCATCATCTCCCGCGTCCTCGAATCGCACGGCTTTTCGGTCGCCATGCTCTGCCAACCGGACTGGCGCTCCGCCGAGCCGTTCAAGGTCTTCGGCAGGCCCCGCCTCGGCTTCCTCGTGTCCGCCGGGAACGTCGATTCGATGGTCGCCCACTACACCGCCGCGAAGAAGCGCCGGAGCGAGGACTACTACTCCCCCGGTTGCAGAGCGGGTCTCCGTCCCGACCGCGCGACCATCGTCTACTGCAACCGCATCCGCGAGGCGTACGGCGACGTGCCGATCCTCATCGGCGGGCTCGAAGCGTCCCTCCGCCGCGCGGCGCACTACGACTACTGGGGCGACAATGTCCGCCGGTCCATTTTGATCGACAGCCGCGCCGACATCCTCATGTACGGCATGGGCGAGCGCTCGGTCGTCCGCCTGGCGGAGCTTCTCGACCGCGGAATCCCCGTGAAGAAGATCCACGACGTGCGCGGGACGGCCTACCTCACGAAGCCGGGGGACAAGCTCGCGTTTCCCTGCGCCGAAGGGCTCGACGAGGACGGACAGCCGAACGGCTACACCTACGAGGAGCTCAAGACCGACAAATCCGCCTACGCCCGCGCGTTCCGCATCCAGTACCGCAACAATGACGCGGTGAACGGCAAGGCCGTGGTCGAATACTACGACGACAAGATGCTCGTCATCAACCCGCCCCAGCCCCCTCTCGAAAGGGACGAGCTGGACGCGGTCTATGCCCTTCCCTACGCCCGCACCTATCACCCGATGTACGAGCCGATGGGCGGCGTCCCGGCGATCGCCGAGGTCCGCTTTTCCGTCACCCACAACCGCGGGTGCTTCGGCGGATGCAATTTCTGCGCCATCGCCTTCCACCAGGGCCGCGCCGTCCGGTCCCGCTCGATCGAATCCTGCGTCGAGGAAGCCCGCCTGCTCGCCTCCCTGCCCGATTTCAAGGGCTACATCCACGACGTCGGCGGACCTACGGCGAATTTCCGCAATCCCGCCTGTGAAAAGCAGCGCGAGCACGGGGTCTGCCCGGACCGCCGCTGCCTCTTCCCGAAGCCCTGTCCCAATCTCCGCGCCGATCACACGGAATACACGGAGCTGCTCGAGAAGATCGAAGCGGTCCCCGGCGTGAAGAAGGTCTTCATCCGCTCGGGCATCCGCTTCGACTACCTCCTCGCCGATCCGAAGGACGATTTCTTCCGAAAGCTCGTGCGCGACCACGTCAGCGGCCAGCTCAAGGTCGCCCCGGAGCACTGCGCGCCGAATGCGCTCCGCATGATGGGCAAGCCCCCCGTCGAGGTCTACGACCGCTTCCGGGAGAAATTCTTCCGGCTCTCGGCGGAATGCGGGAAGGAGCAGTATCTCGTTCCCTACCTCATGTCCTCGCATCCCGGCTGCACGATGGACGACGCCGCGCGCCTTGCCGTATACATGAAGCGGATCGGCCTCGACCCGGAGCAGGTGCAGGACTTCTACCCCACCCCCGGGACGGCGTCGACCGTGATGTACTACACCGGCCTCGACCCGTTCACCGGCAAGGAGGTCTACACGGCGACGGACTATCACGAGAAACAGCTCCAGCGCGCGCTCCTGCAATGGAAACGCCCGGAGAACCGCCGAAAGATCCGCGAGGCGATGGACTACTGCACGGACGCCGGACGCCGCGACCTCGAGGAACTCCTCTCCGGCTCTCCCGGCATCCACGACCCCGGACGGCAGGGAAAGCAGAAAAAAGAAGCGCCCCGGAAGGATCGGGCACGCGACGACCGGCCGGCAAAGAATCGCCAGGGAAATGGGAAGCCGCGGCATGAGCGCGCAAAGGATCCCCGCCCCTCGCCGAAATCCAGCAGCCAAAAAAAGCCCGGCGGCCCGAAGAAAGCCGGCGGACGCGGGAAGAGATAGGCAGCCTGTCTGCCGCCTGAATGCTGAATGATATGAAAATTCTGATCGTAACCATGTCCATGAACATCGGCGGAGCGGAGACGCACATCCTCGAGCTCTGCCGGGAACTCTGCGCTTCCGGTGACGACGTCACGCTCGCGTCCTTCGGCGGCGTTTACGCGGAGGAGGCGGCGGCATCCGGCGTGAAGTGCGTCACCCTGCCCCTCCACACCAAACGCCCCGGCGCGGTCCTCCGCTCGTACTGCGGCCTGAAGCGTCTGATCCTCGACGGGCATTTCGACCTCGTCCACGCCCACGCCCGCATCCCCGCCTTCATCTGCGGGCTTCTCTGGAACACCCTCGACGTCGGAGAAGGCCGGAAGTTCCGCTTTGTCACGACCGCGCACCTCAATTTCGACGTCAATCCCCTCTGGCGGCGCATCTCCCGCTGGGGCGAGCGCGTCATGGCGGTCTCCGACGACATCGCGGACTACCTCGTCGACGAGTACGGCATCCCGCGCGACCGCATCCACACGACGGTCAACGGCATCGACACGGAGAAATTCTCCCCCGCTGTCTCCCCCGCGCCCGTCCTCGCAAAACACGGCCTCGATCCCGCCCGCCGCCGCGTCGTCACCATGAGCCGCCTCGATCCGGACCGTGCCGATCCCGCCTTCCGCCTTCTCGAGATCGCGCCCCGTCTTGCCGAAGCGTTCCCGGACACCGACATCCTGATCGTCGGCGGCGGCTCCGAGCAGGCGAAGATCGAAGCGCAGGCCGCGGAAATCAACGAAAAGGCAGGCCGCGCGCTCGTCACCGTCACCGGACCCGTCTCGAATACCGGCGAATACTGCGCCGCGGCGGACGTCTTCGTCGGGGTCTCCCGGTCCGCGCTCGAAGCCATGGCCGCGGCGAAGCCCGTGATCCTCGCGGGCGGTCAGGGCGCGCTCGGCATCTTCGACGAAACGAAGACAGCGGACGCCGTCGCCACGAACTTCTGCTGCCGCGGCTTCCCGCTCGCCTCGGCGGACACGCTCTTTGACGGGATCTCCGCCCTCCTCGCCGCCTCCCCGGACACGCGCCGCGCGATGGGGGACCGCAACCGCGACGTCGTGATCGAGCGTTACGGGGCGCGCCGGATGGCGGAGGATTACCGCCGGATGTACGAAAAGACGCTCGCCTCCCCATCCCCGTTCCATCTGCGCCGCACCCCCGCCGACGTCCTCGTGAGCGGGTACTACGGGTTCGGCAATCTCGGCGACGAAAGCCTCCTCGACGTCATCAGCGCGTCGCTCGCCGAAGCGAAGCCGGGCGTGAAGATCGCGGCGCTGACGAAAAACGGACGCCGCGACGCCCGCCGCACGGGTCTCTCCTGCGTCTCCCGCTTCCGCCTGCCCGCCGTGTTTCGCGAGATCCGCCGCGCCGGGGTCCTGCTTTCGGGGGGCGGGAGCCTTCTGCAGGACGCGACGAGCCGCCGGAGCCTGAAGTATTACGCGGGCCTGCTCGCGTGGGCGGAAAAGCACGGCACGAAGGCCGCGGTCTACGCGAACGGCATCGGTCCGATCCGCGATCCGAAGAACCGTGCGCTCGCCGGACGGGTGGTGTCCCGCGCGGACCGCGTCTCTGTCCGGGATCCCGATTCCAAGACCGAGCTCGTCTCGCTCGGCGTGCCGGAGGAGAAGATCCGGCTCACGGCCGACCCCGCGTTTTTGATCCCGAAGTGCCCGCCCGAGCGTCTCGCCGCCCTCCTGCGCGATCTGCGCCTCGGGGAAGGGCAATACTTCGCGGTGTCGCTGCGTCCCCTCGGGAAACTGACGAAGGGAGCGAAAAACGCCCAGCTCACGGACCGGGACCGCGCCTTCCTCGGCGAAACGGCCGCCGCCCTCTCGCAGATCGCCCGGGAGACGGGCCTCACGCCCCTGATCCTCCCGATGCAGAAGAGCCAGGACAGCCTGATCTGCCGGGAGGCGGCGGACCTGCTCCGGGAAGCGGGCACGGAGAGCGCGGCGCATCTTCCGGCCTCGGCGGGGGACCTCATCGGTCTGCTCGGCGGCGCGCGGTTCACCGTTGCGATGCGTCTGCACGCCGTGATCTTCGCGTCCTCGGCAGCCACGCCGGTCATCGCGCTGTCGTATGACCCGAAGGTCGCGTCGATGATGCGCGCGCTCGGCCAGCCGACGTCCGTGGAGCTTGCGGAAGTGCTGAAAACCCCCGGCGCGCTCACAAACGCGATCGTCTCCGGCGTCCGCGACGTCCTCGCGCGGGAAGAGGAGATCCGCCCCTCGCTTGCGGACCGTGCGCGGGAGATGCGCGATCGCTGCGCCGAGGACGTGGAGGGGCTGTGCCGCATGATATAAAAGAGCGCGCCGCCGGAGGTGCGCGGGGACAGGAGACGGGCGCACTTCGCACGCCCGTTCATCAACCGGGCGGTGCCCGGAGACAGGAGACGAACTCGCCTGCGGCCGAAGGGGTCCGTACCCTTCGTAAAGCCTGCCTTGGCAAGTTCGTTCACCAAGATAGAAAGTGCGTACTCTCTCGGGTGCGCACTTTTATTTTGTCTGCGCGGCTTTCATGATTCCGCACCATCCGTGCGGGGAAAAGAGGAAGAAAGCCCTTCGGGGCTTTCAGGGATCGCCTGCGCGGCTGGCGGACAAGAGGCCTCGCCGATATACTATCCGCAAGCGTCAGCGCGCAGAATAAAGAGTATAACAAAAGTGCGCACCCAAACGATGCGCACTTTCTGTATTGGTGAACATTGGTGAACAAACTTGCCTCAGGCGAGTCCGTCATCCGTGTTTCCGTGCCGAACGAATCCTTCTCAGGACATTACGCGTCTTTGCGCACAAATTCGACCCAATCGTCGCCGAGCTCAATATACAGGCAATTGCCTTCGACCGTGTATGCGTACTTCGCATCGATGGCATTCAGCTCCGTGCTTCCCCACAGAACCTCGACGGAATCCTGGAAATTCAGGGTTCCCGTGTGATCCGCGTTGAGAATCACTTCATAGGTCGCGCCGCTTTCGTCCGCCGCCTGATAAACGCCGGGGATATAGGCGTACATCGTCTGCTCGCCGAATTCAAAATAGGTGATCGAATCGATGATTCCCGAGAGAGTATCGCTGATCGTCATGTCTTTTCCGTCATCGCCGGTCAGGTGACTCTCAATCACGAACACAAGGACGCCGCCGTTGTATTCGCCCGCGATCGCGCCTTTCACAAGGTTCTCATCCGAAAACGTTCTCCAGTAACCCCACTTGTCCGTGGTGCCCGGGAAGAGGCCTTCCGTTCTCAGAATCGCTTCCTGGTCGCCCCAAGACTCGGTGATCTCATACAGAGCTTCTTCGGGCTGTTTGTCGGCGATCCAGCAGACGGAAACCGTATTCTCCGGCGCATTCAGGCAGGAGAACACAGCGGTGTGATCATCGATATCCCAGGACTCCACCTCCAGAGCGTTATAGCGGATCTGGAAGCCGTCTGCGCTCATGTAGGTCATCTGCTCGCGTCCGTCTTCACCCTCGGATTCGGAGCGGGGACCGACCACCGTCACACGGTTATAGACGTCTTCCGCGTCGGCCGTGTTGTCCACGTAAAGCATGTAGTACACGTCGGTGCCGGCCTGGAAGAGGATCGTCGTGCTGCCGTATTCCCCGGTCGTATAGGACCAGAACACGCCGTCCTTTACCTCATACTTGTCGTCGTAGGTCATGCAGCCTTTCACGCGTTCCGCATAGTCATCGGGATCCATGACGAACCCGTTGCAGATCTGCGACTCCGGACCGAGTCTGCCGTAGAGGTAGATGGTGCCGTAGCTGTTGATTTCTCCGACGTATCCGCCCGAGAGATCTACGGTGATGGTGACTTCCTTGTCGTCGAACGTGATGGTTCTCGAGAGCGACGCGGGGATGTCGATGGCGGACTTCAAGACGCCTTCACCGCGGATGCCGGTGATACGGAAGGAAGCCTTCACGTTTTCGGAGCCATCCTGCCAGTAGTAATTGCCGATGTTGAGGCCGTTTGCCAGGACGGTGCCGTCCTTGCCGGTGGTGTATGTGCCGACGAGGGTGTCTTCTCCGTAGGGATTGTCACGCCAGAGATTCATTTCCGCGCCTGCGACGGGCGTGCCTTCCTGCGTGACGGTCAGCGTGTTTTTGCCGATTGCGGGGATGATCCTTCTTCCGAAGAAGAGTCCGTTGGCTGATGCTGCGACGGCAAGGGAAGCGAGCATCAGGACCGCGAGGATGATGGAGAGCGCTTTTTTCATAATGGTTCCTATCCTTTCTTTTCCGGGGAGAGCCCGGATATTGGTGTA
This sequence comes from Clostridia bacterium, assembly GCA_017540285.1. Classification (GTDB taxonomy): domain Bacteria; phylum Bacillota; class Clostridia; order Oscillospirales; family CAG-272; genus UMGS1696. Next base: position 11,354 of record JAFYBI010000313.1, read on the forward strand.
CGACTGCATGATAGCATATCGGGAGGGGAATTTCCTCCGACCTTTGACAGATTTTAACCAAAATCTGTTTCCTTGTCAAGAGTTTTCGGCAAATTCCCGGAATTATTTTGAAAAATATGATCCGGGGTCAGGTTCCCGCGTCACCGAAACGGTTTATATCTCGACGCTTACAATCGGACGGACGGAGATAGCGTCGGGATCGGCATCACTCGTTCCTCAGGGCTTCGACGGGATCCTTCTTCGCCGCGAGGTGGGACGGGATGAGACCCGCCGTCATCGTGAGCAGCATCGAGATCACCACGAGCGCCGCGCCGCCAGCCGCCGGAAGACGCGCCAGCCCCGCGATGTCCGTCAGATGCCTGATGATGAGGTTCACCGGGATGCAGAGCAGGAGCGTCACGAAGATCCCGAGCGCGCCCGCCGCGAAGCCGACGATCAGGGTCTCGGCGTTGAACACGCGCGAAATATCCTTCTTCGACGCGCCGACCGCGCGCAGGATGCCGATCTCCTTCGTCCGCTCGAGGACTGAGATATACGTGATGATCCCGATCATGATCGACGAGACGACCAGCGAGATCGACACGAACGCGATCAGCACATACGAGATCACGTCGATGATCGTGGAGATCGACGACATCATCAGGGCGACGTAGTCCGTGTAGTTGATGACGTCCTCCTCGCGCCCGCTGTCCGCCGCGTCCGCGTTGTATTCCCGGATCAGCCGCGCGATCTCGTCCTTCCCCGCGAAGGTGTCGCTGTAAATGCGGATCGAATCCGGGTGCTGCCGGTCGACCGCGCCGATCCGCCGGAGGGTGTCCTCGAAGGTCGAATCCGACACCATCGGGGGCATGTAGCCGCCAAAGAGGCGCACCGTGTCCGCGTCCGTCATGACGCCGAGGTTCTGATCCAGCGCGGCGGCGAGCTCCTCGCTCGTCATCGCGCCGAGGGACTCCTCGAGTTTGTCGGCATAATCCCGCTTCACCTGCTCCGTCACAACCTGAACGGCGGCTGCCGTGACCTCCTCGTCGCTCATCGACGCGAGGTAAGCCCCGACCGTGGC
>JAFYBI010000314.1 GCA_017540285.1 Clostridia bacterium
CCGAAAGCCGGGGCGAAGCCGAGTTATACGCTTGGCCTGCCATCCGGCGCGCATTACTATCATAACAGCTCTACCGCAGGTTACTATAAAAATGATATTCGCTGGAACGATGTGGATGGCACGATGATGACGCCGGATTCCGACACCTTTGTTGCCGGGCATCAGTATAGAATCGCAATCTTTCTGACACCGGAATACGGCTATGAATTCGGCGAAACTGTGACCGCGACGATCAATGGAAATGCGGTCAGTGCCATTGCTTCCGGTAATCAAATACTGCTGACCTACACCTTCCCGGCAATCACAATATCATGGGGCTCCCCGACCTATACGTGGTCCTCGGATTACAAAACCGTGACCGCGACGCGCGTGTCGACGACCGACAGCTCCGTCAAGGAGACCGAAACCGTCAACACGACTTCCGCGGTGACCAAGGCCGCGACCTGCACCGCGAAGGGCACGACGACCTACACGGCGACCTTCACGAACGCCGCGTTCACGAAGCAGACCAAGGCTGTTGAGAACATCGCCGCCCTCGGCCACAGCTGGGACGCGGGTAAGGTGACGAAGGAGCCCACTGCCACGGCGACGGGCGTCAGGACCTACACGTGCAAGAGATGCGGCACGACCAAAACGGAGACGATCCCGAAGCTCGACGCCACTGTACTCATCGGCGACGTGAACCAGGACGGCGAGGTCAACGCCACCGACCGTATGATCCTCTCCCGGTATCTCGCGGGCTGGGAAGGTTACGGCACGAAGATCAAATCCATGGATGCCGCCGACATCGACCGCAACAGCAAGGTCGAAGCCAAGGACCGCATGATCCTTGCGCGGTACCTCGCCGGGTGGACGGGGTACGATACGTACTTCAAATAAAACCTCATCACAGCAGCGCAGCCGCTCGGATCAACCCGGGCGGCTGTTTTTTGCTGTTTGGTTGGATGGTCATCCGATCTCCCCGAGAAGTCCGAGGTCCCACAGGAGGCGTCCGAGGACGTATTTGTCCCGGATGTCCTTCGCCATGAGAAAGGCCTCGCGCGCGTCCCCGTCCGATACGCCGATTTCGGCAAACGACGTCGGGTGCCCGATCGAGCGCATGAACGCCTCGAGCTCCGCCGATTTCGGGAGCGTCCCGATGATCGCGAGGATCTCGTCCCAGTGCGCGAGGATCTTCTCGAGCCGTGCGGCATGCTTTTGGGGATCGTACTTCCCTTCCCGCCGCTCGCCCGCGATCATCGCCTCCGCGCCCGCGCCGAGCTGTTCCCGGAGATGGGCGTTCCATGCATCCGGATCGAAGGCGCGCACGGCAGCGAGGGCTTTTTCGCGCTCCGGCGTGATCGACGCGAGCCGTTCGTACGCGCGGATGGTTTCAAGCGTCGCGATGCCGCACTGGATGCCGTGCAGATCGGCGGGCGTTCCGAAGGCGAGCGCGCGCATGTCGAGGATATGCGAGATGTAGTGCTCCATCCCCGAGGCCGGGCGGGAGATCCCGGCGTAATTCATCGCGAGCCCCGAGACGACGAGCCCTTCCATCACCGAAGCCGCCGCGTCGGGATCGCCCTGCACGGCCAGAGGAGCCGCCTTCACGCAGGTGTCGAGCGCGTCTTTGACGATGGCGGCGACGGTCTCGCAGAAGGGATCTCCCACGAGGAGCGCCGCGATCCGCCACTCGGCGATGCTGACGTATTTCGCGAGCATATCGCCCACGCCGGAGCGGATCATGTGCACGGGCGCAGCCGCAAGAACGGCGGGATCGGCAACGACCGCGTCGGGGCACTTCGACGGAAGGGAGACCTTCAGCCCGCCGCGCTCCATCGAGGAGGTCCCGGAGGCAAATCCGTCCATCGAGGGAGCCGTCGCGACGATCAGATCGGGGATCCCCTTCGCGCGGGAGAGGATCTTGCCCGTGTCGTTCAGAACGCCGCTCCCCACCGCGATCACGCCGTCCGCGTCGGGCGGGCAGAACATCACGGCTTCCCCGACGATCCGCTCGTCCGGCGCGGGCTTCTCGCGCTCCACGATGTGCAGAGCGTATGCGATCCCGGCGGAGGAGAGGATCCTTGCAACGCGTTCCCCGGCGGCTTCGCAGGTATGCCGGTCGCAGAGGACGAAGGGCTTTTGGACGCTGTATTTCCGGAGCAGCAGCGGGAGCTCTTCCATCGCGCCGGACCCGATCAGGCAGTCGGTGAGCCCGCCGAAATGGCGCTTCCCGCACGACGGACAGACGAAGCCGTCCTCGCGCATCAGACTCTTGAGATCGGTTTTCATGCCTTCCATCCCTCCCGCAGTCTCCGGATGTTCCCGGCGAGGTCGTCTCCCGAAAAGACCGACGACGAGCCGCAGACGAAGAGATCCGCGCCTGCCTCCCGCATCTTCACGGCGTTGGAGAAGCTGACGTTGCCGTCGACCTCGATGCGGATGCCGGGATGACCGCGCTCGTCGAGGTATTTCCGGCAGTCCGCGATCTTGCCGAGCGTCGCCGGGATGAGCTTCTGTCCCGCGAAGCCGGGATTGACCGTCATGAGCAGGACCGCGTCGATGTCGTCGAGAACATAGTCGAGCGCACAAAGCGGCGTCGCGGGGTTGAGCGCGGCCATCGGCAGCCCCCCCGCCTGGCGGATCGCGGCGAGCGCGCGCTGGAGGTGATCGGTGGCCTCCGCATGGACCGAGACATATTCGCCCGGCTGCACGTCGAACCACGCGATCTTCCACTCCGGTTCGGTGATCATCAGGTGGATATCGAGCGGGATCGGAGACAGGCGGCGCAGCTGACGGCAGAAATCGGTGCCGAGGGTGTAATTCTTGACGAAAACGCCGTCCATGACATCGACATGCAGGTAATCGACGTCCAGCCCGGCGAACAGTGAAAGCGTCTCCGTGAAGCGCGCATAATCGACGCACATCATCGAAGGCGAGAGAAGAGGAGACAGCATGACGCACCCCAGAGGTTGTTTATTTGTTGCCTTTATTATAGCAGAGAGGCGGGCGGATGACAAGGCTTTCGGTGGAAATTTCCGGAACACGGAAAAAGCGCCGAACGGTCAGCCTTGTTTCGTCAGCTCGTTTGCGCACGGCTTCCCGTCCCGGAGCGCGGCGAGATTTTCCACCGTCGTCGCGGCGATGTTGTCGAGCGCTTCTTCGGTCAGGAACGCCTGATGCGACGTCACGAGCACGTTCGGCATGGTGATGAGCCGCGCGAGGGTGTCGTCGTCGAAGATGTGTCCGGAGAGATCCCGGAAGAAGACGTCGCCCTCCTCCTCGTAGACGTCGAGGCAGGCCGCGCCGATGTGACGCTCCTTGATCCCTTCGAGAAGCGCTTCGGAGTCAATCAGCGCGCCGCGGGAGGTGTTGACGAGGATGACGCCTTTTTTCATGATCTTCACCGTCTCGCGGTTGACGAGGTGGAACGTCTCCTCGGTCAGCGGGCAGTGGAAGGAGATGATGTCGCTCTCTCGGAAAAGCCCGTCGAGCGGGACGTAGTCGATCCCCGCGTCCTTCGCCGGGAACTTGTCGTAAGCCAGCACCTTCATCCCGAATCCGCGGCAGATATCGATGAACACCCGTCCGATGCGGCCTGTTCCGACGACGCCGACGGTCTTTCCGTGCAGATCGAAGCCCGTGAGGCCGGAAAGGCTGAAATTGAAGTCCTTCGTCCGGTTGTATGCCTTGTGGATGCGCCGGACCGACGTCAGCAGCAGAGCCATCGCGTGCTCCGCCACCGCATAGGGGGAATAGGCCGGGACCCGCACCACGCGCACGTTCCCCGCCGCATAGTCGAGATCGACGTTGTTGTATCCCGCGCACCGCAGGGCGACGAATTTGACGCCGCAGGACGCGAGCCGGTCGATCACCATGGCGTTCACCGTATCGTTGACAAAGACGCACACGCCGTCGGCGCTCTGGGCCAATGCCGCCGTATCCTCGTTGAGCTTGGTTTCGTAGAATTTGAAATCGATCCCGTTTTTCTTCCCGTATTTGGCGAACGCGGGGATGTCGTAGGGCTTGGCGTCGAAAAATGCGATCCTCATGTGTTTCTCCTTTTCGTTTTCCGTGCAGTCTGACAGCCTTAGTATGTCGGGAAAAGGCAGCTTCATGCGGCAAGCTTCATGCAAATCCGCGGAAGGCGGAACGTCTTTCCGGACAGTCTCCACCGATGACGGAGACCGGAACCGGTCTCAATCCACGGCGAAGAAGGACACCGTCTCCCCGTAAATCTCCCGGAAGCCGAGAGAGCGGGCAAGGCGTGCGGATTCCCGCGTCACGGCGTACCCGTAATACGCGCGCCGTCCCCGGAGCGTCGCCTCGGACACATACCGGCTGACAAGCGCACGCCCGATCCCATGGCCGCGCAGATCCTCGCGCACGAACACATTCACGATGTCGTAATACGCCCGTCCGGCCTCCGTCGCCCAGAGATACCCGCCGAGGTCCCCGTCCTCCGCGCACGCGAGCCAGAGCCGGTCTGACGGACCGAATTCCCGGACTTCGTCGGGGAACGCGCCCCACACACTCCGCTCGAGCTCGGAAAGTTCTTCGAAATCCCCGTCCGCCGCTTCCCGGATACAGCAGCCGGCGGGCGGGAATGCGCGGAGATGCGCCGTCTGGCACGCGAAGAGGCCCCATCGGTCGATCGATTTGCCCATCGGATCCGCCCGGAAGCGGTGACCGCCCGCCGGGATCTTCGCGGAAAACCCGACCGGCACGCCGGAGCAGAAGCAGAGCCTCGTCCCCATCCGGACGGCGGGATCGGAAAGCGCTTCTTCGAGAAATCCGGACGGGCTGCCGTATACCCGAACGGTCGTTCCTTCGGCAAAGTCCGTGATCACGGCGCATCCGTCCGCGATCGATTCCGCATCGGCGGCATACACCGAGACGCCGCGCCGCCGGACGGGGTGAGCAAGATCGAGCAGGACATAGAGCCAGCGTCCGGGATCCCGCTCCATCGCCCGGATCGCATCTGTCTGCAGAAGCCGCATCTTTTCCTCCTGTTCCGCGGGACCGTCCGCAAATTCACCGCCGCTCTTGACATGGCGGGCAAAATGTGTTATACTGAAGGCGTGACAGGGGACGGCACCCATCGAACAAAACAGCGTCACCCATCGCGCACAAGGACACGAGGTCACAGTCTTATGATGAAACTCATCCAAGTCGTCGATGACTCAGGAAAACGATATGAACCGACCCACCCCAAAAGGGCAAAGGGACTTGTAAAGAAAGGGAGGGCTCGATTCATCGGCGGAGACACCATCTGCCTCGTTGCCCCTCCCGACCATGATTTTGAGGAGGTTTTTCCCATGGCAGACACCAATCCCACCATGACCGTCGAGTACATTCTCGGCCAGATCGAGAAGCTGAGCGCGGAGCCGGCATACATTCAGGAAGCCATCGCGAAGATCGACAACTCCGCGCCGGACAAGGCTCCCGCCATCGCGGCCGTCGTAGAGGCGAGAGAGACCACGAACCGTTCGGTCCTGGACTTCTACCGCCAGCTCTATGCCGACCTGAATCCGCAGGCACACGCCATGACGGTCCTCGAAAAGGCCGCCGGCACGTCGGGCATTCCGATGGGCGAGGTCACCAACATGCTGAACAGACTCCTGGGTCTCGAAAGCAAATAACCGTATCCCGAGGGGCTGCATACACATGCGGCCCCATTTTTAAAATCCGACGCCGTTCACGGTGAAGCCGTCCGGGGTGATCTCGACGATCGGGAAATCCGCGTCGTCGTAGACGGGACTCCGCTCGGGGCTCGGGATGTTGAGAAACCGGATCCCGTGCCAGGTATCCGCACGCGCGGTGTGATGATGCCCCTGAAAGACCGCCTCCACGCAGCCGGACGCGGCGAGAAGATCGCAGATCTCGCGGGCGTTCCCGATCCGGAACCAGTCGTCGTGCTCGTCCCCGGTCTCCCAATACAGGCAGTTGTGCGTGAAGACAAAGGTCCGCGCGGGCGTTTTCAGCACCTCCCGGAGCCATCCGGCCTGTGCCTCGTCGACGATGCCGAACCGCCAGTCGAAATTGTCCGCGCCGTAATGCACGCCGTCCGGGCGGATGTTCGTGTCGAGGATCACGAAGCGGATCCCGTCGACCGAAAAACAGTCATACGCCCTCTCCGTCCGCCAGACCGAAAGGACCTCGTCAAGCGTGAGCTGCTGGAACTCGTGGTTCCCGAACACCGTGTGCACCGGAAATCCGTATCCGTTCCAGAGACGGATCAGGTCGGAAAGCTGCGCCGCCTGCTCCCGTGCGTCCCGTGCAGGCTGGGTGTTGTCCCCGAGCGACACGGCAAAAGCGGCGCCCGCTTCCCAAAACCGCGCAAGCCCGCGCTTCAGATCGTCGAGAGAGCGACCGCCGTACCCGCGTTCAGGCAGACCGGGCAGGTTGGAATGAAGATCGGAGAATAGCCCGAAGCGCATGATGCCGCCTCCTCAGAGAATGTCGCCCTTGAGATACGCGCGGTATGTCGTATCGCCGTCAAACCAGCTCTCGTCGCCGTGATTCAGGCAGAGATTGGCGAGGACCCCGCGGCCGCCTTCTTCCGCCCGGAGGATCGTGTTGACGTTTTCCTTCGTTTTGAAGCCGACCTTGATGTTCGTGACCATGCTTCCGAACCGGCCGTCGCACCGGATCAGGGTCTGCGGACCGCCCTTGTCCGAATACCAGAAGGCGAAGCAGTCGGTCATGATGTCGCGGATATTGTCGGCGAGACGGAACCCGCTCGCAAACTGGTCGCTGTAGCAGAAATTCATCCAGTTGTTCCCGCAGCGGTCAAAGAAGCCGCAGGAGCCTTCGTAATCCGTGTTGTCCGAGGTATAGAGCGGGTGGAGATTGCGCAGGCTGTTCCCCGCCGAACGCAGCTCGACGCCGATATAGACATTGGCGATCCGCATGTTCGTGAAGGTGTTGTCGAAGCCCTCGACGAGGACGCCGACGGAATCCGTGCCGCCCGTACCGACGATGTTGACGCCCGTGACGTCCGCGTCGGAGGAGCCGGAATTCGCCCCGTGCTTGATGTGGATGCCGACCCTGGCATGCTTGATCGAGACGTTCCGGATCGCGGTCTCCCGTCCGCTGTCGATGGAGACGGCTTTCGCGCGCCCCGCCCCGTCGATGATCCCGCCGGAGAGGGAATAATTCGATCCGTTGATCGTGATGGAATTGTAGGGATCCTTGCCGCCCAGCCGGATCATGGCCTCATCTGAATTCCAGTCCTCCGAAGCCCGGATCACGGCGAAATCCGAAAGCGCGAGGGACACGGCTTTCCGCGGATCGGCGGGCGTGCACAGCGGACGGGAAATGCGGTAAAGACCGTCCGGGATGAGGATCGTGCGGTTGGGGTTTTCGTCGATCAGGGCCTGCAGATCGGCTGTGACGTCGCGCGAGCCGTCGGTCGGGACCGAATCGGACGCGAGGATGCGGGTATCGCTCATGAGCTGCTCCTCATTGCTGTTCTGAATCTGCCTTGTTTTCTCCATTATATCATTCTCACCGCCGAAAAGCAAGCGTCCCGCCGCAAATCTGTCAGCATCCGTTTTCAGAAGGAGGTTTTTTATGAAGCAGCCCGCTCCCGTCCTCATCGTCTTCGGACAGTCGAACGCCCATGCGCACGGCGTCCCGCTGCCACCCGAGGAGCGCGGTTTACCGCCGTGCACGCGTGTCTTCACCCTGCCCTGCGTTCCGAATCAGGCTTTCTCCCCCGCTCCGGTCGTCTGGGAAGGATACACCTCCCTCGGCACCAATCTCGGAGCCGACGCGGAAGAGACCGCCTGCCTGCCGACATATCTCGCCCGGATGTGGGAGGAAGAACCGGATCTCCCTCCGCTGTACATCATCCGGATCTCGATCGGTGCGCAGGGGGTGACGGAGAAGTACATGTGGTATCCGGACGCGCCGCGGCGTCTCAGACCCGGCCCTCACGGGATCGCTGACATCTCGCTCTTCCCGCTCTCCTGCGACGTGCTTCGCCGGGCAGCGGACGATCTCGCCGCGCGCGGTCTCGAACCGGTCATCCTCGGCCTGCACTGGCTCGGCGGCGAGGAGGAGACGGGCGTTCCCGTTGAAAAGCTGGACGTCCTCCCGGACATCTATCACCGGCTGTTCCGGGGCTGGCGCGACGCCGTCGGAGTCCCTCTGCCGATCTTTCTCTACCTGATCCGGTCGGAAGAGCGAAGCGCGTCGATCGGCGAGGACCCGCGCTGCATCCAAACGATCAACAAGGTCTTCCGCGACCTCGCTGACGAGGACCCGTCCGTCTCCGTCGTCGATCCGCGGGACTGCCCCTTCTATGATCCCGGCGAGCCGCTCGTGAACGGCATCTTCTCCCCGGACGGGAATCACCTCGCGGCGCGGACGCATCGATGGTTCGCCGAGACGATCCTCGCGGACGCGAAGAAGCGGTTCCGATAAACCGATAAAACAAAAAGGATGCCCGCGCATCCTTTTCGTTTGCAGGAAAAGAGGAAAACGGAGCCGGGCCCCGCGCCGCAAAAGCCAATCCTTCGTCAGGAGTCCGCGCAGGGTCCGGATGTGCGTCCGTTTTCCTCATCCATATAGACGCGAAATCATCGAAAATGTTTCGCTGTTTTCTGTAAATAAATTGTGAATTCTGCAAAAAACAGAAAAAGCAGGAGTTTTCCTGCTCTTTTTGCTCGAGAATATTCGGTTATCTCTTATGAGCGCCGTCGGCAAGCAAGCGGAAGCCGAACTCGTCGATCCGCGCGAGGATATCGCCGGACACCTTGCTGCGGAGGATTTCGCGGGCAAGGTCGAGATTCGGCGCGCGGCTCGTGAGGTTGTGAGCGTCCGTCCCGAGAAGTTGGGCTCTTCCCTCTTCAAACATGCGGATCCAGCGCTTGCTGTTCCAGCCGAATTTCGACTGGAGCGATTCCGCGTTGATCTGGACAATCACCGGCAGCTCGAGGATGCGGTCGTAGATCTCGTTTCCCTTCTGAAATTCCGCGAACCGCTCGTAGTGGGCGAGGATCACCCGGAAACGGCGGTCGTAGCAGAGCGCGGACACCGCGTTGAACTCATAAACGGACCACGGCGCGAAGGGCATTTCGAGAAGCAGGATATCCGTGTCGCCGATGCAGAGCTTTCCGAGATCCTCATCCGTTTCGATCCCGAAGAAGAAAGCCACCTCCGAGCCGAGCGCGATCGACGGGACATTCCACTCCGGTTCTTCCCGGATCCGGGTGCACAGATGGCGGTAGGACGCCGTTCGCCGCTCGAGGAAGTCCGAGATCTCTTCGTTTTTCCGGTAGTAATGCGAGGTCGAAACCACCAGATCGCACCCGTAGTTTTTCATCCGCTGCAGCATTTCGAGAGACATGGCCGTCGATTTGCTGCCGTCGTCTATTTTCGGCAGGATGTGGCTGTGAAAATCGATCACCGGGTAGCGCGTCATGCGGATGCTCCTTGCTTGAGGTGGATTGAGTGCGGAAAATCACGCGGGAGTTTCCGCATATCGAGTTATTATAGCACGTTCCGAAAGGGATTGCAAGTATTTGTTTCCGTTTTTTCACCGGATTCCGGGAATTCGGACAGCTTTTCAGAACAGCAGCGTCTTCCCGCACTTGTAGCAGGTCTTTCGGTCCCTTGTGTAGAACTCGCCGCAGAAGGGACAGACATACTCCGGTTCGAAGAGCTCGTCCGCGTCGGCGACGCCGATCCGTGCGGGATAGCGCAGACCGCGGAGATAGACGAGCGTGTCCCCCTCCTTGTACGGCGCATGCGTCTGGAAGAGATTCACGCGCGCCGAGCCGTTGGCGATCTTGTCCGAGCGGAAGAGGGAGAGGAGATACGGCTTTTTCTCCCCGCGGTCGACGGTCACCTCGACCATCGTGCGACGTCCGGGCTGACCGCGGGTCCCCGTGGATCGGATCCGCTCGAAGGCGCCGACCTCCGTCACCGTCCCCTGCCACAAGGGCCTGAAGAGCAGGTGGAGGCGGAAGAGGACGCAGGCAAGCACGGCGGCGACGGCGAAGACCATGGCGATCCCCATCGCCGGATAGCGCAGGTTCGTGAAATCGATCCGGGTGCAGAGAAACCCCGCGGCTGCGAAAAGCACGGCCGAGGCGAGGATGCGCACCAGGATGTGCTGCCGATATTCCGCGCGAAAGGCAGCGGGCAGGCGGGCCATGTCGGGCTTCGTCACGATTCTTGTCCTCCCTTGATCTTTTCGAAATACGCCTTCGCAGCCTGCTCGGTCTTGTTCTCGCCGAATTCATAGAAGCGCATGCCCCGGAGGTCGTCCGGGAGATACTGCTGCTTCACCCAGTGGCCCGGGAAGGCGTGCGGATAGAGATACCCTTTGAATTTCGGGGAGCGCAGGTGCAGCGGGATCTCCGAGCCGCGCCCGGCGTGAAGTTCTTCCGCGGCGGCGTCATAGGCGGAGATCGCGGAATTCGATTTCGGCGCGGTCGCGAGAATGACGGCGGCGTTGGCAAGCGGGATCCGCGCTTCGGGGAGGCCGAGTTCCCGGGCTGCCTGGACGCACGCCTCGACGATCACCGGCGCCATCGGATAGGCGGGCCCGATGTCCTCGCTCGCGATCACGAGCAGACGCCGGCACGGGGAGATCAGATCCCCGCCTTCCAGAAGACGCGCGAGATAGAAGACCGCCGCGTCCGGGTCGGACCCGCGGATGGACTTCTGGAGGCAGGACAGCAGATCGTAGTGCACGTCGCCGTCCCGGTCGAAATTGCTCTGGCTGACCGAGGAGGTGAGGGACCCGACGAGCGCCGCGTCAATGACGGGTGCGCCGCCCTCATCGGTATCCGCCGCGCCCGCCGCGACCTCGAGCATCGAAAGCGACCGCCGCACGTCTCCCGCTCCCGCGTCCGCGAGAAGCCGGAAGGCGTCGTCCGAGATCGAAGCGCCGGGATAGACGCGCGCGGCCACGGCCCGGAGACGTCCCTCGATATCCGCGGCGTCGACATGCTTGAACTCGAACACCGAACAGCGCGAGAGAAGCGCGTCGTAGATATAGTAATACGGATTCTCCGTCGTCGAGGCGATGAGCGTGATCCGCCCGTCTTCGAGGTATTCGAGCAGGGACTGCTGCTGCTTTTTATTGAAATACTGGATCTCGTCGAGGTAGAGCAGGATGCCGCCGGAGCCGAGGATCGTCCCGGTGTCCTTTGCCACGTCGCGGATGTCGCTGAGGCTTGCGGTCGTGGCGTTGAGCTTGTAGAGCGTCTTTCCGGCGCGCTCGGCGATGATGGAGGCGGCGGTGGTCTTGCCGCATCCGGGCGGACCGAAGAAGATCATCGACGGGATGACGCCGCGGTCCACCATCCGGCGGAGGATTCCCTGATCCCCGAACAGATGGCGCTGTCCCGCGATTTCATCAAAGGAGGTCGGGCGGACCCGGTCGGCAAGGGGGGTGTTCTCAGGCATAAGCTGCTCCTTTCCCGCATAAAACAGGATGGAATCAATGCGTGGGGAGGGATTTCATGCGCACATGGCGGGAGTTCCGCATCAACCGCGAGGGGAGGCACGGATTTCTCCTCGTCCTGCCGGTCTTCGAGGACACGGACGCCCCCGAGGACGCCGCGCGCATGAACCGGTTTTACCGGTCGGCATCGGAGGATCTCTACGCCGCCGCGCTCGATGCGATCGGAGGCGATGCCCGGCGGATCTTCTACCGCTGCGACGCGGATGTCGTGGAAACGGAAGCGGGCACGCGCGTGACGCTCTCGCTGTCCCTCTCGGTATCCGGCGAGCGGACGCGGCGCAAGACGATCACCCATCTCTGGCGGGACGGCGTGATCGCCGCACGGGAGGCCTCCCCTATATTGTAGCGGGATTTCTTCCCTTTGTCAACCCCGGCGCGCGCTTTTCCGACGATCTTCTCCGATCCCCCTTGCAATCCGGCGGGAAATCCTGTATAATGGAAACAAATCCACTCCACGGAGGTATTCCATGAAGAGAATTTCCCTCGTCAATATCCGGCAGGGGACCAAGTCCGTCCCCCGTTTCTCCCAGGGCAACACCCTGCCCCTCGTGCAGCGTCCGTTCGGCATGACGGCCTTCGCGCCCCAGACCGAGCGCAACGGAAGCTGGTACTACCATCCCGATTCCCACAGCATCGAGGGCATCCGTCTGACCCATCAGCCGAGCCCGTGGATCTCGGACTACGGCACCTTTCTCATGACCCCGCAGAACGACGTGATCGCGTCCTCGGCGGGCGGCGCGTGGGGCGGTCACCGTCCGGCAGACGACGTCATGACCCCCGCTGAGCTGGGCATCCGGTTCCTGCGCTCCCGCTGCTTCTTCTCCGTCACGCCAACGGAACGCGGCGCCGTGGGCCGGCTCTCCTTCCGCACGGACCGTCCCTCCGTCCTCTCCCTGCTCCCGGTCATGGGCGACTACGCCTACACCCTCGTTCCGGAGAAAAACGAGGTGATCGGCACGACGACCGGACATTCCGGCGACATCGCGACGAACTTCAAGATGTTCTTCGTCCTCCGATTCGCTCCCGGCGACGTCGATTTCGAGAAAACGAAAATCGGCGCGGACGGAACGGACAAGGGCTTCTGCCACATCGTTCTCACGAAAAAGGACCTCGAATTCTCCCTCGGCACCTCCTACCTCTCGGCACAGCTGGCGGAGGGCGTGATCGAACGCGAGATCGCGGGCCGCAGCTATGCCGAGGTCCTCGCGGAAAACGAGGAGATCTGGGAGGAACGCCTCGGCCGCATCGACGCGGAATTCGACGCCGAAAAGCTCACCCGTACCTTCTATACCTGCCTCTGGCGCACCTTCCTCTACCCGCACAAATGCTATGAGCTGGACGACGCGGGCAAGCCCATCCATTACGCCCCCTATGACGGGACGGTCCGGGACGGCGTCCGCTACACCGACAACGGCTTCTGGGACACCTACCGCACCGTTTATCCGCTCTTCACGAAGATCGCGCGGGACGAATTCGCCGAAATGCTCGAAGGCTTCGTGAACGATTACCGCGAGTGCGGCTGGCTGCCCCGCTGGATCTCCATCGGCGAGGTCGGCTGCATGCCGTCCACGCTGATCGACGCGGTCATCGCGACGGCGGTCACGGCGGGGATCGGATCCCGCAAAACGTGGGAGGACGCGCTTGCCGGCATGCTGAATCACGCGAACCGCAACGGCCCCCTGCCCCGCTTCGGACGCAACGGCGCGGAATCCTACGTCAAGTACGGCTATGTCCCGCGGAACGAACACGGCGAGAGCGTGAACCTCACCCTCGACGCGGCGTACGGCGACTGGTGCATCGCGACGGTGGCGAAGGCGCTCGGCCGGAACGATCTCGTGCCCGAATACGAACGCCGCGCGAAGAACTACGCCAACCTCTTCGACCGCGAGACAGGTTTCATGCGCGGACGCGACACCGACGGCCACATGGCGGACGGCTTCGATCCGATCAAGTGGGGCGGCGAATACACCGAGGCGTCCGCATGGCAGTCGACCTTCGCCGTGCCGCACGACCTCGAAGGGCTTGCAGCGCTTTACGGCGGCGCGGATAAGCTGCTCGAAAAGCTCGACGCCCTCTTCGCGCTGGAACCGGACTACCGCGTCCACGGGTACGGCGGCGAGATCCACGAGATGACGGAGATGGCGGCCGTCGACCTCGGCCAGTTCGCGATCTCGAATCAGCCCTCGTTCCATCTGCCCTTCATCTACGCGTACTTCGGACATCCCGAAAAGGCGGCGTACTGGGCACACAAGGCCGCGCTCGAACACTTCTCCGACGAGCCGGACGGCTTCCCGGGCGACGAGGACAACGGCACGACCGCCGCGTGGTTCCTCTTCACCTGCCTCGGCGAATACCCGCTCTGCCCCGGCAAGGCTGAGTTTGTGAAGTTCCCCGGCCTCGCGAAGAGCTGGAAGATCAAATAACGGAAAATCGGGCCGTGCCCCGGCAAGCAACTCAACTGTCACGGGAGTTTAATCCCGTGACAGTCGCTTGTTTTTGTCCTTTCGATCTGGTACAAAGATGCCGGAACCGAAAAGGAGGACATCTTCATGGAAATGGGAAAAGAAATCCGCCGTCTGAGAAATGACCGCGGACTCACACAGGAAGCGCTCGCCGCCGCGCTGAACGTGACCGCGCAGACGATCAGCAAATGGGAATGCGGCAACACCGTACCGGACGTTCAGCTGCTTCCGGAAATCGCCGTCTTCTTCGGCGTCACCATCGACCAGCTCTTCGCCATGACCCCGGAGCAGCAGATGGAGCGCATCGAAAACCGCATCTACGACAGCGGCTTATTCGACGAGGCGGAGGAGAGACAGATCGAAGGACAGCTCCGCGCGATCGCGGAACAACCGGAAACCGCGGGAAAAGCGCAGCTGCTGCTGACGATCCTTTACAACCACCAGGCGGAACAGTATCGGATGCTCGCGGCGGAACACGGCAGGGAAGCCGTCGAGCTGACCGGCGGAGACCGCGAGGCGGTCGGGGAGCTCGCGAATGCATGGGGCAGCTACATCCCGGACTGGAACGTGCGCAATCACCACGCGCTCATCGAATGGTACGGGGATTGGTGCCGGAGCCATCCGGACAACCGCGCCGCCCTCATGTGGCTGCTCGACAACCTGATCGACGACAGGCGTCTCGCCGAAGCCCGTCAGTGGCTCGACAAGCTTGTGCGCATCGACAGCACCTTCCGCGCGCCGATGTACCGGTATTTCATCGCGCAGGCGGCGGGAGAGCAGGAAGAGGCGGAAGAGGTGCTCCGCCGGATGGAGGCGATGGAGGATCAGGAATGGTGCTGGGCCGTCACACTCGGCGACATCTACACCCAGCGGCAGGAATACGACCGGGCAATCGAATGGTACAGGCGGGGGCAGGAAATGCAGCCCTCTCCGAAGTACACCGACAGCGCGATGAGCATCGCCCATATCTGCGAGATCCGCGGCGACAAGGCCGGTGCCGTCGAAGCATACCGGGAAGTCCTGCGCCTGATGAAGGAGGAGTGGGGCATCGTCCGGGGCGAGGAGCGAGAGGAAGTGGAGCGCGCGATCCGGAGGATCCGCTGACGCGAACTCTGCCTCCACCGGTCCGATCCCGCGATCCCGGAACCGCATCAACCGACAGGGACCTGTCCGGAGCGTCTTCTTCACGGAGAAGGAAACGCCCGGTGCGGTCCCTGTTGTTTTCGTCTGCGGGGATCCGAAAGCCGCTCGGGAAATTTCTGCGGGGAAAGCGCGAAGGACTTTCCAAAATCCGGAAAATATGCTATAATAGAGGAAACCGGGTCTGTACGCTCTCTGAATCCATCCGAAGAAGGTTGTTCCGATGAAAAATGCGCCTGCACGGCGCGATCTGATACGGGTCGCCGTATTCGCCGTGCTTCTCTATATCAAATGCCGCCTCTTCTATCCGCCCCTGCATCTCGGCGGTTTTGAGGCAGCGTTTTCCCTCGCGACCACGGGGATCCTTATGGCGGTCTGGGCGGCGGCCTCCCTTCTCCCCGGAAAGTGTGCGCGGATGACGGCGAATGTTCTCTATTTCTTCATTTCCGCACTCCTCTCGGTCGATGCCGTCTATCAGGCATACACCTCCAAGCTCCCGTCGGCGACACAGCTTGCGATGGCATGGCAGATCGGCGGGGTATCGGACTCCGTGATGGGGCTTCTGAAGCCGCGGCACATCGCCCTGATCATCGACCTGCCGCTCTGGTTCCTCTCGTGGGCTGACCGCGATCTGATCCGCAAGGGCTTTGAGCATTCCTTCCTGCAAAAACCGGCAGCCCGCGTCCGCGCCTTTCTTGATAAGCCGCTCGGACGTCCCTGGGCAGTCGCCGGCGGACTTCTTCTCGCCGCAGTCTGCGCCGTCGGCGTGATCCGCACGGACGGCTTCCGGCCGGAATACATGGAAAACGAAGTCTTCGTCTACCACACGTGCGATATTCTGGACGCCCTCGGTCCCGGCGAATCGAAGCGGGTCGTCGACAAATCGCGCTACGCTTCTCCCGACTGGTCCGGGAGCCGCTGGTGGGGACTCGCGAAAGGCCGCAATGTCATCATCATACAGGTGGAGGCGCTCCAGAATTTCGTCATCGGGGCGCGCTACGGCGATCAGGAGCTGACGCCGAACCTCAACCGCATGCTCCGGGAGGACACGCTGTACTTCGATCACTACTACTATCAGATCGGCGGCGCGAACACGGCGGACGCGGAATTCGCCGTGAACAATTCCCTCTTCGGGCCGGAGGACGATGGCGCGTACGTCCGCTATCCGCAGAATCATTACTATTCCCTCCCGACGCTCCTGAAGGACAACGGATACTCCAAGGCGGGCGCGTTCCACGGATACACGGGAACCTTCTGGAACCGCGAGCTCGCGTATCCGGGACAGGGGATGGACGATTTCATATCGCTCGAGGACCTCAAAGAGACGGACATGTTCCCGATGGGCCTCTCGGACCGCGAATTCTTCCGCCAGTCCGCCGAGATCCTCGCATCGTATGAGGAGCCGTTCTACGCGTTCTTCATCACGCTGTCCTCGCACTATCCCTACTCGATCCCGCCGAAGGACCGGGAGATCGACCTCGAGGAATCCGATGTCGGGACGCTCTTCGGACTTTACATGGACGCCGTGAACTACGACGACCGGGCGATCGGGGAATTCATGGAGGAGCTGAAGGAGATCGGATTCTACGACAACTCGATCATCGTGATCTACGGGGATCACTATGCCCTGCCCTGCGCGGACGAGACGATCGGGAAGCGGGTCTCCTCCCTCACGGGCGAGCCGTATACCCTTTTCGATCAGTTCAACGTGCCGCTCCTCATCCACATTCCGGGCAGCGGGATCACACAGACCTTCCCGATCGCGGGCGGGCATATGGATGTCATGCCGACGCTGCTCTGCCTTCTCGGTCTGCACAACGACCGCGCCGTGATGTTCGGGCAGAACCTTCTCGACGCGGAGCACGGCTTCGTCTGCGAGCAGGCGCATGTCTCAATCGGATCCTTCATCAGCGACGAGGTCTTCTATCAGAAGCCGCACAACAACATCCGCTCGAATTACAGCGTCTATGACCGGGAAACGCTCGCGCGCCTCGATCCGGATCTGTACGAGGAAGAGGCGGAGATGGCGGAGAACCGCATCCGCGACTGCGCCGCGCTCCTTGCCCGGGACGATATCTTCCTCGATGAGGCGCCGTAGATGCCATCAAACCAGTAAAACAGCCGCCCGGTCGTTGAGGCCGAGCGGCTGCTGCGCGTTATGGAGAGGTTTCTTCTCCGGGTTTTTATTCCTCTTCGTTCTTGTCGACGATGACGTTGATGTGCTGATAGGGGATCTGAATGGCAAACTTGTCGAAAGCCTTCTTGACGTCTTCCCACATATCGAAGTACACCGTCCAGTAGTCCGCCGATTTGCACCAGATGCGAAGCTTCACGCCGAGCGCGGAGGTACCGTGCTGGTGAATGAACACCTGCGCTTCGGGCTCCTTCAGGACGAGATCGTTGCTCTGCGCCACGGCGAGGAGGACCTTGCGGGCAAGCTCGATGTCGGTGTTGTAGTTGACGTTGAGATCGAAGTCCACGCGGCGGATCTCCTCGGCGGAGAGGTTGGTCACGGTCGCGCCGGACAGGGTGGCATTCGGGACGGTCATGAGCAGGTTGTCAGCGGTCAGCACCTTCGTGTAGAAGAGGCCGATCTCCTGCACGACGCCGGAGATATCGCCCGCAATGATGAAGTCGCCGACATGGAACGGCTTGCAGACCATGATGACGATGCCGGCCGCGATGTTGGAAAGGCCGCCCTGCAGGGCAAGACCGATCGCCAGGCCGCAGGAACCGAGCACCGCGATGACGGAAGCCTGCGGGACGCCGAGAACGATCACGGCGGTGAAGACCGCCACGACGCGGATCGCGATCTTCACGAGGTTGACGATGAGATTCTGCGCGTTCGGATCCGCTTTGGAAAGCGCGCTGGATTTGCGCAGCGCCTTGGACAGCCCGCTCGCGAGCGCGAAGCCGACGATCAGGATGACGATCGCCAGGATCAGCTTGAAGCCGAAGGGTACCACATAGGTCTTGAGAAATTCCATCATATCCATGCTAAAAATCCTCCTTGGATCAAAATTGGGATCAAAAATACGGTTTCGGGTTCAGAGTTCGTCCGGGTGGCGCGCGATGAGCCGTTCGGCTTCGTCCGCGCGGTCGGTTCTGCGCAGGAATTCGACGTATCCCGCCAGCTCGCCGCGGGTGTGATACGGGCCGCCCTCGCGCAGCACCGTCTGCATGGGATCGATCCCGTTCCGCTGGGTCTTCATGTTCTCGTCGAACCAGTCGAGGAGATAATGCGCGGCGCGGTCGCAGAGATCGGGGTGCTCGGCGGCGACGTTGTGCTGCTCGTGGAAATCCTCTTTGACGTTGAAGAGCATTTCGCGCGGGAAGTTGTGATAACCGTCGTGGTAGGTGCGCATCCAGAGCCAGTCGCCGAAGAGGACGCTCCGCTGACAGACATGCGCCATCTGGGAGATCACGGCGTATTCGCGCGGCACGGGCTTCCCCTCGCGGATCGTGTCGGCGTAGCTCGTCCCGTCCCATATCGGCGCGGGTTCCAGCCCGAAGAGATCGGCCACGGTCGGCGCGAGGTCGACGTTGTACCGCAGGCTGTCGTCCGAGATGCCCCGCATGCCGCCCTGCCACTTCACGATCATCGGGATGCGGCAGGTGATGTTGTCGGCGGTGGAGTGTTCGGAGTAGCTGTTCAGCTCGCCGATGTTCTCGCCGTGGTCCGCCGTGATGAGGAAGGAAACGTCGTCATAGACCCCCGCCTCCCGGAGCGCGTCGAGGATGTACCCGATGTGCATGTCCATGTAGGCGATGCCGCAGTCGTAGCCGTCAACCAGCTTGCGGTAGTCGTTCATGTCGTGGATCTCCATCGGCTGACGCGGGCACCAGGACAGCGGCGTGTTGTTGTACATGCCGATCTCCCGGACGCCGTGGGGCGAGGCTTCCTTCCGCTGTTCGTCGATCAGCTCCTGCGTCATCCACGTGTGCGCGAAGAAATCGTCCCCCTCGAAGGGATTGCCGAAGGATTCGGGCGTGCGGTAGGCGGTGTGGGCGTCCCACATGTTGATGTGCAGAAACCAGTTGTCCTCCGCGCCGTGCCGCCGGATCCAGTCGATCGCGACCGGTGACACCTCGTCCGCGGTTTCTCCGCCGCCCCTGCCGATGTTGTACATCTCGTTGAAGCCGCCGTAGAACCAGTAGGACGTGTGCCGCTCCGCGAACGTGGAGATCGAGACCGTATGGAGCCCCGCGCGGCGGAACTGCTGGAAGAGGTTGGTGCGGGAAAACGCCTGCCGGAAGCCGCGGGGTTCCCCCTCGAGGATCTGATCCCCCGCCGTGCCTCCGTGGCCGACCGCGCCGTTGTGGATGCCGAAGAGCCCGGACTGGAGCGCGCTGCGGGAGGGGAGACAGGGGGCGTCGGAGCAGTAATAGCGATCAAAGCGAACGCCGTCCGCCGCGATGGAGTCGATGTTCGGCGAGGTGTTGCGGAAATAGCCGTAGCAGCCGAGGTGATCCGGGCGGAGGGTGTCGAGATCGAAGAATACGATGCGCATGGGCGATCATCCTTTCGTCGGGGAATGGATCTGGAATCATTATACTATATCGCCGCTGAAATTTCAATGAAAAACGGGAGATTTTTCGGAAAATAATCATCGGGAGGCAAGCATGTCTCCCGATTGATGCAGATTTTCAGTCACTTCCGTTCGTCGC
>JAFYBI010000027.1 GCA_017540285.1 Clostridia bacterium
CGGTCGTGATGATGACCGTGTTCCGCTCCGGGTAGTTCTTCAGCTGGTCCACCTCGATCAGCGTGTTGTCGGGCACGTTGAGGCACCCGAGCTTCGACGCGGTGTCGATGATGTTGACCATGCTCCGGCCCTCGACGACGACCTTCCTGCCGTACTTGTAGGCCGAGTTGATGATCTGCTGCACGCGGTCGACGTTCGAGGCGAACGTCGCGATGATGATCCTCGTGTCCTTGTGTTCCTGGAACAGCCGGTCGATCGTCTTGCCGACCGTCTTCTCCGACTGCGTAAAGCCGGGCCGCTCCGAATTCGTGGAGTCGCACAGGAGGGCGAGCACGCCCTTTTTCCCGAGCTCCGCAAAGCGCTGCAGGTCGATCGCGTCGCCGTAGACCGGCGTGTAGTCGACCTTGAAGTCGCCTGTGTGGATAACCGTTCCTACGGGAGAAGTGATCGCGAGCGCCGCCGCGTCGACGATGCTGTGGTTGGTCTTGATGAACTCTACCTTGAACTTGCCGAGCGTGACGGTCTGCCCGAATTTCACGACCTTGCGGCGCGTCGTGCCGAGCATGTCGTGTTCCCCCAGCTTATGCTCGATGATGCCCATCGTGAGCCGCGTGCCGTAGACCGGCACGTTGATCTTCTTCAGAACGTAGGGAAGTGAACCGATGTGGTCCTCGTGTCCGTGCGTGATGACAAAGCCCTTGACCTTGTCGATGTTTTCCTCGAGGTACGTGACGTCCGGAATGACCAGGTCGATTCCGTACATATCGTCTTCCGGGAACGCGAGACCGCAGTCCACCACAACGATACTGTCCTCGTACTCGAAGGCAGTGATATTCATGCCGATCTGCTCGAGGCCCCCGAGCGGGATGATCCTCAGCTTAGCGGCATGCTCTGTATTCTCTTTTTTCTGTTTCGCCAAAATTTCCTCCATCCGGCGGGTCAGAATTCGGTCGCAATACCGAGTTCTTCCAATGTATCCTTCAATAACGCACATACCGCGGACAGTTCGTCGTCATTCTCCACGATCTCATAAACCGCGTCCTTAGCGTCGGGATCCGCGACGTCCTTCAGAATCAGGACCGTCCCTTCTTCCTCGGTCTCGGCCTTCTCTTCCGCCTCTTCCGGAAGCAGGTCCGACACAAGAAGGTAATCCGTGCCGCCGAGCTTCGCCCTGTCGAGTATGTAAAATGCCTCTGACGAGCCGTCATCCAGCATAAAATTGATCTTTTCCATTTTCTCCCTCACTCTCTCCAGAGTCTCTCCAGTTCCTTCGGGTGATTGTCCATATATTCCCGGAGGATCACTCCGGCTGCGATCATATCCACGTACTGCTTTCGCTCCGCCCGCCCGCGCAGACCGAGGCTGTCCATCGTCTCATCCGCCTCCACTGTCGTCAGGCGTTCGTCCGACATCACCGCCGGTACGCCGCAGCGCCGCTCCACCTTGTCCCTGAACGCACGCGAAAGCGCGGCGCGGTCTCCCTCCGTGCCGTCCATATTCAGGGGCAGGCCCACAACGATGAGCCGCACGTCTTCTCTGCGCACGATCTCCTCGATCTCGGAGAGCGTCTTTCGAATCGCGCCCTCCCTCTCGCGCCGAAGGATCGTGTGCGGCTGCGCGGTCATCAGCAGCGGGTCGCTGAGCGCGACGCCCACCGTCTTTGAGCCGTAGTCAAGCGCCATGATCCGCATCGCTTATTTCCAGCGGTTGTTCCGGATGTAGCTCTCCAGGATCTCCTCGACGAGCTCGTCGCGCTCCACCTTCATGATCAGGCTTCTCGCGCCCATGTAGTTCGTGATGTAGGTCGGGTCGCCGGACATGATGTAGCCGACGATCTGGTTGACCGGGTTATACCCCTTCTCCTCCATCGCCCGATAGACGAGTTCCAGAACGTCCCGCACATCAATCTGCTGA
>JAFYBI010000315.1 GCA_017540285.1 Clostridia bacterium
AGAAGATCAGCGTGCTGCGGGCGAAGATGGCGGTGGACCGCGCGGACGTCTGCCTCATCATGATCGACGCGAGCGAAGGCATCACCGAACAGGACGAGAAGATCGCGGGCATCGCGCACGAAGCGGGCAAGCCGTCGATCATCTGCATCAACAAGTGGGACCTCATCGACAAGGACAACAGCACTACGAACGAATTCACGAAGAAGGTCTACGACGCGCTCTCCTACATGACCTACGCTCCGATCCTCTTCCTCTCCGCCAAGACCGGGCAGCGCGTGGAAAAGCTCTTCGAGCAGATCAACTACGTCAACATGCAGTCGAAGCTGCGCGTGACGACGGGCATGCTCAACGACGTCCTCGCCGACGCCGTCGCCCGGGTCCAGCCGCCCACCGACAAGGGCCGCCGGCTCAAGATCTACTATATGACCGAGAGCGAGGTCGCGCCGCCCACCTTCGTCGTCTTCTGCAACATCGCGGAGCTGTTCCACTTCTCCTATCAGCGGTATCTCGAAAACTGTCTGCGGCAGACCTTCGGGTTCCGCGGCACGCCCATCAAGCTCATCATCCGGCAGCGGGGCGAAAATGAAGATCAGGATTTCGGGGGCAAAAAGTAATGCTGTATTTCTTCCTCTCACCGCATTTCTCGGAGCTCGGCGCCGAGGGGCTCGTCGGTTACTTCTGGAAGGACATCCCCGTCGCCGCGTCCCTCCTCCTCGCGTTCGTCTATATCCTCGTCCCCTATCTGCTCGGATCGGTCAACACCGCGATCATCGTCTCGGACAAATTCTACCATGACGACATCCGCAACTACGGGAGCGGGAACGCGGGCTTCACGAACATCATGCGCATCTACGGGCGGCGCGCGGCGATCGTCACTTTCGTCGGCGACTTTCTCAAAACCGTCCTCGCGATCATGATCGGCTGGTGCTGCTTCGGCTATCTCACGGCGTACATCGCGGGCTTTGCCTGCTTCCTCGGGCACATCTTCCCGGTGTACTACCGGTTCCGCGGCGGCAAGGGCATCCTCTGCCTCACGGCGATGCTCTTCATGCTCGACTGGCGCATCTTCCTCGTGCTCCTCGCGATCTTCCTCCTCGTCGTCGCCATGACGAAGTACATCTCGTTCGGCTCCGTGCTCTGCTCGGTGCTCTATCCGCTCCTCTTCAACCGGATGAACAAGGTGCTCCTCACCCTCGTGCCGCACATGTATCTCTGCCAGCTCATCGCGGTCGCCGTCGCGGTGATCGTGGTCATCAAGCACTGGGGCAACCTGAAGCGCATCTTCAACGGCACGGAAAGCAAGTTCCGGTTCAAGAAGAGCCGGGAGACCGCGGAGGAAGAGACGCCCGCCCCGACCGCACCTGACACGGAAAAGGAACAAAAGATCAACTACGGCGCGCTTCCGGGACAGAACGCCGGCAAAAAGAAAAAGAAATAAGCATGACACACGAAAAAATCTCCGCGTTCGCCGCCCTTCTCCGGGCATCCGCCGAGGCCGGGACGATGAAGAGCGTCACGTTCCACACCCCCGCGGCGGGGGACGCCCTGAAATGCCGGGG
>JAFYBI010000316.1 GCA_017540285.1 Clostridia bacterium
CCGCGCCGAGGCCGCCTGCCGCGAGCGTTTCGCAGAGTCTGCCGGGCGTATTCTCCCCGCCGGTCAGGGCGAAGGTCCGACGGTTTTCACTGACGGTGCGGAGGAGGTCAACGCTTCTGCCGTGCAGGCTGACGAGCGCGGCGTCATCCCAGCTCACGCCGAGCTTCGCCGCGAAACAGGAGACCGAGGATACGCCCGGGATGATTTCGACGTCGACATCCGAGAGGGCGTCGGTCAGCTTCTTCGCGCCGCTGTAAAAGCCCGTGTCCCCGCGCATGAGGACGACGGCAAGGGCGGCTTCGGGATGGCTCTCGAGCGCTTCGAGGATCTTGTCCGGCGTGTAGGCGAAGACGGTCTCCCTGCCCGCGCCGAGCGAGCCGACGACGGATTTCGCGCCGAGGAGGAGATCGCCAGTTCGCACGGCTTCTCTTGCCCGCGCCGTCATCGCGTCTTCCGCGCCGGGGCCGATCCCGACGATCTTCACGGCGGTCTTTCGCAGCGGAAGCGTCTTTCCGAGCTCCCGCAGCGCGTCGGCAAGGGTCAGCCCTTCGATCTGGGCCGGACGCCCGATGATGACCGGAGTGACGCCCGCCGTCCTGGCCGCCCGGATCTTCTCGTCGAATCCGCCGGCTTTCCCGGACGCCTTCGTCACCAGATACCGCGCGCCGATACTCTTCATCTCGGCGAGGTTGATCTCCTCGGAAAACGGCCCCTGCGCCGCGATGACATGCGAGGACGGGATCCCCGCCAGTGCGCAGGCCTCGAGCGCAGCCGCCGTCGGGAGTACCCGCACCCAGACCCGTTCCCAATCGAGCCCGATATAGCTGCCGAGCTCCTTCGATCCGGTCGTGAGGAAAACATTGCCCTCCCGCGCGGCGAGCCAGTCCCGGGCTTCATCGACGGAGTTCACATAGACCGCATCCGGGATCTCGCGGTCGGTTTCGCGGAGGATGCGCAGGACGGGGATCCCCGCTTCCTTCGCCGCCGCCTGAATGTTCTCCGTCACGAGCGCGGCATAGGGATGCGTCGCGTCGAGAATGCGGGAAAAACACTGTTGATGGAAAAATGACGCCATCTCCCCCTCGTCCATTCTTCCCGCGCGGACCTCGATCCCGGCGATCCCGTCGAGGAGGATCTCACCGTATTCGGTCGCGACGCAGACGGTCAGCTCCGCCGCCGGCGCGAGGATCCGGGCGAGCTGTCTCCCCTCCGTCGTTCCGGCGAAGAGGCAGATCCGTTCGCGCTCACTCATGGCGGTACCCCCGGGGCGTCACCATCCTGCCGCCGATGATCCGGGTCCCCGCGCTCCCGATGAAGACCGTCGTAAACATGTCCGCCGCATAGTCCATCAGGGCGGCGAGGGTCATGATTCTCGTCTCCTCCCCGTCCCGTCCGACGTTCCGGGCGACGCCGCAGACCGTCTCGGGAGATCGGTATTTCAGAAAGATCTCGCAGGCTTTCCGGAGGTAATCCGCGCGTTTTTTGCTCGCGGGATTGTAGATCACCGTCGCGAAATCGCCGGCTGCCGCCGCTTCGAGACGCTTTTCTATGGTTTCCCACGGCGTGAGCAGGTCGGAGAGGCTGACGACGGCAAAGTCCGCGGTCAGGGGAGAGCCGAGGAGGGCCGCTCCCGAGGACGCCGCCGTGACGCCCGGCACGATTTCAACCTCGACTCCGTATTCCGGCGCGAGCTCCAGGATCGGAGAGGCCATGCCGTAGATCCCGGCGTCTCCGGAGCAGATCACGGCGACCCGCGAACCACCGGTGGCCTTTTCCAGCGCGAGGCGGCAGCGTTCGATCTCCTGCGTCATGGGCGTCGAGAAATATTCCTTATCGGGGAACTGCGGCTTCACGAGATCGCAGTAAGCCGTGTAGCCGACGATCACTTCCGCCGCTTCGAGCACCTCGAACGCCGCGGCTGTCATGCCCTCGGCCTTTCCTCCGCCGATGCCGACGACTGTCAGTTTTTTCAAAAGGAAACCCTCCAATCCGTGACGGCTGCGGCGACCGTTACGCCGTCCAGCGCCGTCTTTTTCACGATCGGCGACTCCGCGCCTGCCGCGAGGACCGCCGCACGTTCGCAGACGTTGCCGACGCCGACCGTTTTTCTCACAAATTCCGATTCCGCAAAAGCCCCCGGGACTGCCGCGAGGGCTTCCGCCGGGAAGAAGACGGTCTCGGCGCCGAGGTGGCGGGCATACGCGAGCAGCCCCGGCTCATCCCGCTTCACGTCGATGGACGCGATCCTCACGACGGCGCGCGGATCGATCCGATGTTCGGCGAGCGCGTGTTCCGCCG
>JAFYBI010000028.1 GCA_017540285.1 Clostridia bacterium
ATCTTCGGACAGATTCGCCGGAATCGAGAGCGGCGGCAGAAAAGCTCTGCCGGGCGTTCAACAACTTCTTCCCGAACGTTCTCGACAAGGGCACGACGGCATATTATGTCACCTCTCAGCCCTGGTATCCGGGCACCCTCGAGGAGAGCTGGGCGGCGGGGGACTTCGTGTTCCTCTCCGGCTTCTCCGCGGGCGGCTCGCAGGAGTTCCTTTCCTTCTTTGCGGACCGGTATTACGCCGAGGATGTAAAAAAGGGGGAGCATCCCCTCTCCTTCCCCATGCCGACCATCGACGGCGGCGCGCCGTACCCGGTCCCGACGTGGTCCGTGGCGGTCAGCAGCCGGACGGAGCACCCGCAGGCAGCTGCGAGATTCATCTGGTATCTTTTGAGCATGACTGTACAGAACGGATTGACGAGCGGCGGGATCCCGGTCAACCGGACGAGTCAGGACTACTGGCGTTCCGTGTTTCTGGATTATAAAGTGAAGAATAACGCACCTGTCGACATGGACGAAGACTTCGTCAACCGGTATTTCGATACTCTGACCGACCTCCGCTCCCCTGTCTGGTGGGATGCGAACGGCAATTCCCTGCTGACATGGTGCGCCATCGGCATGGCAACGGGCCAAAGCTTTGAAGAAGCATACCTGCCTGTTCGCGAAAAGCTGGACGCGTATTTCGCGGGGAACTGACGCCCTCCCCGATTCTATCTTGACAAACCGGACGCCGATGGGGTATAATAAAGCATCGAAAGCCAACGGCGATCCCGATTTTTCATCCGAGGAGGCATTCCATGAAGAAGATCCTGTCCCTGCTGCTTGCCCTGCTGCTCGCGGCGTCCGCCCTCGTTTCCTGCTCCGAAGGCGGGCAGAACGCCGAAAACACCGATCCCCAGGGGTCTCCGTCCTCTCCCGCGGACGCCGCGCCGACGGAGGAGCCCGAAACCGAGCTCGCCCGCGAGAACGTCCCGGACAACCTGCCCGAACTTGATTACGCCGGCGCGACGGTGGTCATCCACTCCCGCGGCGACAGCGAATCCGTCACCGAGGTCTTCGTCGACGAGCTGACCGGCGAGGCCGTCGCCGACTCGATCTTCGAGCGCAACGCCATCGTCTCCGAGCGCCTCAACGTCTCGATCGAATGCTTCGCCGGGGACGGCTGGGAAAACTACAACAACACCGTCTCCGCCCTCCGCTCCTCGATCATGTCCGCCGACGGCGCGTACGACATCATCGCCGGCTGGTCCGCCCGGATCCCCGCCCTCTCCCTCGAAGGGCTCTTCCTCGATCTGAATCAGAGGAGCTATCTCGACTTCGGGCAGAACTGGTGGAACGACTCCGTGGTGAGCGAGCTGCAGATCGGCAAGAAGCTCTATTTCGTCACCGGCGACATCGCCCGGACCATGCTCTCCGCCATGTGCGTCTACGCCTTCAACCAGAAGGTCGCGAACGACAATCAGGTGGAAAACCTCTATGACGTCGTGAAGGAGCACCGCTGGACCATCGATTACGTCTACGCCCTGACCTCCGGGATCCACACGGACCTCGACGGCAACGGCCGAGCGGATCAGACGGACTACTGGGGCCTCGTCTCCTCCTCCGTCAACGACGCGGACGGCTACATGCAGGGCTCGCTCGTCTCCATGATGACCCGGGACGAGGAGGGCTACCCCGTCCTCTCCGTGGATGAGGAAAAGATGGCGAACCTTGTCACGAAGGTCTACCACCTCATGTGGGAGAACGACGGCTGCTACGCCATCACCGGCGACGGCACCAACATCGTGGATACGCTGGCGCAGGACAAGGCGCTGCTCGCGACCACCCGTCTCAGCGCGGTGGTGTCCAGCCTCGGCGACATGGAGAGCGACTACGGCATCCTGCCCTACCCGCTCATGGACGAATCCCAGCAGGACTACGGCACCCGCGTGCAGGATGCGGTCTCCCTCTGGTGCATCCCGATCGACGTGAAGAACGCCGACATGTCCGCCGCGGTGATGGAAGCGCTCGCCGCCCAGTCCTGGCGCACCACCACGCCGGTCTACTTCGACAAGGCGCTGAAATCCCGGTATTCGAGAGACCCCGAGACCTCCGCGATGATGGACCTCATCAAGGACAGCGTCCTCATCAATTTCGAATCGCTGTACAACGAATCCATCGGCAATCCGTGGTTCGTGCTCCGCACGCTCATGCCGCAGAAGAAGGACAACTTCGCCTCCTTCTGGGCCTCCAACAAGAAGGTCATCGGCAAAACGCTCGAGCGGGCCATCCAGAAGCTGAAGGATCTCGACTGAGGATCCCCTCCCCGCCGCCTCCGCGCAACGAGACGGCGGGCTTTTTTTGCTCTCCGGCACCGCCCGGCCGGCGTCCGCGTCAAACCGTTATCCTATGTTTCCCCACCGCGTCTGCACGCCGCCGGCATGCTCCCCCGCCGGTCACGGGACGGTCATGACGGGATCCGGCCCCGCGAACCCGCCGTTTTCCCTGTTTTTTTGGAGCTTATGCAGAATTCTTCTCCGTTATCCCTTGACAACTTGGGCATTTTGGTGTATAATTTATGAGTGAATTATTGTCTTCGGCCGGTTTGCCGGACAAGGGGGAGGTGCGCATGCCGTCTTACGACCGACTTCTCGTCGCCTCATCCAAGGGCGGCGTCGGCAAAAGCACCGCCGCGCTCGGGCTGGCCGCGGAATTTGCCCGGCTGGGGAAGCGCGTCCTGCTCGCCGATCTCGATTCGACGAGCCGTTCGCTCGATCTTCTCCTCGGCTGCGAGGACCGCGCCCTCTTCACCTTCGCCGACCTCTTCACGGACACGCCCCCCGCAAAGATCCCGCTGATCCCCGACGAAAGCCTCCCGACGCTCTCTCTCCTCCCCGCGATGACCGCCGCCGACGTGCGCCGCCTCGCCCGGGAGCGGGAAACGACCCCCGCGCAGCTCGTACGGGAAGGGCTGGAACGCCTCCTCGACACGCTCCTGGACCGGGAGGACGGGTTCGACATCCTCGTGTGCGACACGGGCGGGGGACTGGACGAGGCCTGCGCCGCCGCCGATCTCTTCCCCTTCGTCCTCGTCGTCTCGGAGCAGAGCCAGACCTCGATCCGGGCCGCCGAATACGCCGCGACGCGCCTCGAACGCGCCGGAGCCGGACTGCTCCGCCTCTGCGTCTGCTCGTTCGATCTGGGCGCCGTGCGGCGGGAAAAGCGCGCCGGGATGATCGAGATGATCGATTCCTCGGCTCTCCAGTGCGTCGGCGTGATCCCCTTTGACAAGACCCTCCAGCGGGCACAGGACCGGGGTTCCCTCCCCGACCGGAGATCCCTCACCGCGGCCGCCTGCCGCAACATCGCCCGGCGGATCATGGGCTACGGCGTCCCCCTCTTCGACGGGATGCCCGGCCTCGCGCGCAAAACCCGCCTCGCCCTCTGAGGACCGGGACGCCGCCGGATCGCGGCTCTGATTTGATTTGTTTATCACTTGAATATCACGAAAGGAACGGATGTTTATGGACATTGCCCTCATTGCAGACGACACCAAGAAGGAACTCATGACGCAGTTCTGCATCGCCTATTGCGGAATCCTCTCGAAGCACCACATCTGCGCCACCAGTATCACCGGCAAGTACGTGCAGGAAGCCACCGGCCTTGAAATCGAGAAGCTCCTGCCCGGCTCCCACGGAGGCGCCCAGCAGATCACATCCCGAATTTCGTACAACGAAATCGACGTGCTCCTCTATTTCCGGAGCACCACGCCGAACCACGACTTCGACGAGAACGAATACAACCTGCTCCGCATGTGCGACGTGCACAACGTGCCGATGGCGACGAACATCGCGACGGCGGAGGTCCTCATCTGCGCCCTCGACCACGGCGACCTCGACTGGCGCGAGATCGTGAACCCGCGGTCCGACTACAACCGCCGCAGACGCGGTCTGACCTACTGATGCTGCGCATCCTGGCGCTCGGCGACGTCGTCGGCGAAGAAGGGGTCCGGCTGCTCGAAGCGGGCGGACGGCTGCGCCGCATGATCGGCGAACGGCGCGCGGACCTGACGATCCTCAACGGCGAGAACTCCGCGGAGGGGAACGGCATTTCGAAGGAATCGGCCGAACGCCTCCTCGACGCGGGCGCGGACGTCATCACCGGCGGGAACCACACCTGGCGGCGGCGGGACGTCTACCGCCTCCTCGACGAGGGGGAGCGCCTGATCCGTCCGGCGAACTATCCCCCGGACGCGCCCGGCATCGGCTCGGTGATCGCGGAAGCGCGGGGATACCGCATCCTCGTCGTCAACCTGATCGGCACGGTCTACATGGACCCCGTGACGCCGCCCGCGGACACCGCCTCGCGCATCCTCCGGAGCGAGCAGGGGAAGTACGACGCCGCGGTGTGTGATTTTCACGCGGAGGCGACGAGCGAGAAGCTGTTTTTCGCGCGGTATTTCGACGGGAAGTTCGCGGCTGTTTTCGGCACGCATACGCACGTGCAGACGGCGGACGAGCAGATCCTGCCCGGCGGGTGCGGCTACATCACGGACCTCGGGATGTGCGGCTCGACGGCGGGGATCCTCGGGGTGAAGACGGAATCGGTGATCCACAAGTTCACCCTGCGCACGCCGGTCGTGTTCGAGCCCGCGCACGGATCGCCCCGCATCCGTGGATGCCTGTTCGACATCGACGAGAGGACGGGGAAATGCGTCCGCGTCGAGCGGATCGACGAGGAATGAATCACAACGGAAGATGAGGAAGCCCCGCGGGGCTTTCTTTTTATCCGCAGACGCGGGCAATGAAGAAAAGAGCGGCTCCCGTTTTTTCACGGAAGTCGCTCTTGCTTTTTCGTCTCATACGAGTTCTTCACAAAACCGCTGCAGCGTGGTTTTGTGTGATCCGGAAAGCCGGAATGTCTTACCGGACGGCGTCAATCAACGATCGGCACCGGAATCTGTATCAGTACAGCTTTCTCTTGTCGATCACGCGGACGGCTTTGCCCTCGCTTCTCGTGATGGACTTCGGCGCGACGAGGTGCACGCGCGCGGTGATCCCGAGCATGGTCCGCAGCGCGCCGCCCAGCTCGTTCTCCTTCTTCGTGATCTCGGCGACCGTATCGGAGAAGGTCTCGGGCGTCATCTCGACTTCGACGTCGAAGGTGTCCGTGTTGTTCACGCGGTCCACGACGATCTGGTAGTTCGCCGGCATGCCGCAGTTGAGCAGCACCGTCTCGATCTGGGACGGGAACACGTTCACGCCGCGGATGATGAGCATGTCGTCGCTCCTGCCCATCGGCTTGGACATGCGGATGTGCGTCCGGCCGCAGGAGCAGGGCTCGTCCCGGAGCACGCAGATGTCGCGGGTCCGGTAGCGGATCATCGGGAACGCCTCTTTCGTGATCGACGTGAAGACGAGCTCGCCCTTCTCGCCGTACGGGAGGACTTCTTCCGTCACGGGGTCGATGATCTCGGCGATGAAGTGGTCCTCGTTGATGTGCATGCCGCGCTGCTCCTCGCATTCGAACGCGACGCCGGGACCGGAGAGCTCGGTCAGGCCGTAGATGTCGTACGCCTTGATGCCCAGCTTCTCCTCGATGTCATGCCGCATCTCCTCGGTCCACGCTTCCGCGCCGAAGATGCCGGCCTTGAGCTTGAGATTCCCGATCCGGCCGGATTCGATCGCGCTCTCGGCGAGATAGGCCGCGTAGGACGGCGTGCAGCACAAGATCGTCGCGCCGAGGTCCTCCATGAACTGCAGCTGCCGCTCGGTGTTGCCGGAGGACATGGGCAGGGTCAGGCAGCCGACCCGGTGGGAGCCGCCGTTGAGGCCGGGGCCGCCCGTGAACAGACCGTAGCCGTAGCAGACCTGGCAGACATCCTCGTTCGTGCCGCCGGCCGCCGTGATCGCGCGCGCGCAGCAGTCCTCCCAGAGGTCGAGGTCGTGCTGGGTGTAGAACGCCACCACGCGGCGTCCCGTCGTGCCGGACGTCGACTGGATGCGGACGCATTCGGACAGGGGCTTGGCGCAGAGACCGTAGGGGTACGCCTCGCGCAGGTCCGCCTTCGAGAGGAAGGGCAGCTTCGGAAGGTCCTCGACGCCCCGGATGTCGTCGGGCGTGACGCCTTTTTCCTCCATCTTCTGCCGGTAGTAGGGGACGTTGTCCCAGACGTGCCGGATCTGCTTCACGAGGCGCTCGGACTGGAGCCGGCGGAGTTCTGCGCGGGGCATGGTCTCGAATTCGGGCTGGTAATAGCGTTTCATCAGATTCACCGCTTTCAAAAATATAATTTCATGCATGTGATCGGGCGCCGTCCGCCGGACTGCCATAAAAAATCCACCGCCTGCGAGAACGCGCAAAGAGCGGTGGACTGCATATCCGGGTCCGGCTGTTTCAGAGGCGCCGGGCACTCTCGGAGAGGCAATCCATCGCGGGAAAGATAAAGTAAAATCGGAATGCGGCGTGCTTCATCGAATCGTCCGGCCTTTCTGAAACTTGATGCGATGATTATACACCCGGGCGCGGAATGTGTCAAGGGATTTTCCCAAAAAAAACGAATTCCGTGAAAAAGGACGGAAATGGGCCCGCGCCCGTTGACATTCTCGCACTTTTCTGCTACAATAACTGCACCAGATAAAGTACCGGAGGCGGCATGTTATCCGAATCCCTCCTCCGGGAGCGGCTCGGCAAACTCCCGATCGGGATCGTCACCCCCGCCGCCCCGGATTCCACCAACAACGTCGCGAAGGACCTCGCGAAGACGGATCCCGAGGGCCCCATCCTCGTCGCCGCAGATTTCCAGACCGGAGGCCGCGGCAGGCAGGGCAAGTCCTTCGCCTCCCCGCCGGGCGGGCTCTATCTCTCCGTCCTCCTTCCGGTGGGCGGCCGGGCGGTGTCGGAGATCGTGGGCGTCACCTCCGCGTCAGCCGTGGCGGTCGCGCGCTCAGTCGACGCATGCGCCGGATGCCGCACCCGGATCAAATGGGTCAACGACGTCCTCCTCGGAGACGGCAAGCTCGCGGGCATCCTCTGCGAGGCTGTCGGAGAGACCGGCTTCCCGCGCGCCCTCGTCGTCGGTGTCGGCGTCAATCTCCTCTCCGCCCCGAAGATCCCGGACGCCCCGTTCCCGCCCGTCTCCCTCGCGGACGCGGGTTTTCGCGCCGAACCGGAAGCGCTCGCCGCCTCGATCGCTGCGGGGCTCTGCGGCATCGCGTCGCACGGCTTTTCCTTCGCCCCCTACGCCGACGAATACCGCGCGCGTTCGATCGTCCTCGGCCGCCGGATCGCCTTCACGGAGAACGGCGTCGCCGAAGAAGGCGAGGTCCGCGCGATCGGCGATGACGGTGCGCTCGTCGTCATGACCGCGCGGGGCGTGCGCCGCCTTTCGAGCGGGGAGATCAGCGTCCGGCCCGTCTGAATCCGTTTTCAAACCCAATTTCATACAAGAGGCAAACTATGGCAGCAAACATCGATCAGAAAACCCTGGCCTACATCAACATGTACGGCGTCCTCGGCGGGCTGGTCGCGCTCTGCGACACCGTTCCCGAGGCGCGCAAGATCCTCGGCCGCAGCGGATGCTCCGTCGGATTCGCCGTCCGCGGCGGTCCGCAGGCGACCCTGACCTTCGTCGGAGGCCGCTGCATCCTGAAGGAAGGCGTTGAGGACGCGGCGATCCGCCTCCCCTTCTCCTCCCCGGAAAAGTTCAACGGGATGATCAACGGCACCGTCACGCCGATCCCGACGAAGGGGATCACGAAGGTCTCCTTCCTCCTCGGCAAATTCAAGAAGCTCACCGATCTGCTCGAGACGTACCTCCGCCCGACGGAAGAGGCGCTCGAGGACGAGACCTTCCTCCGCCAGAGCACGACGGTGATGTTCCGCGTGATCGTCTCCGCCGTCGCGCAGATCGCGAACCACGACAAGGTCGGGCAGTTCTCCGCCTCGAACATCGTGGACGGCGCGATCCGCATGGAGATCGCGGGGCTCACGAAGGCCGCCCTCATCGCGAAGGACCATCAGCTCACGTTCTCGCAGAAGGTGCCGAAGAGCATCATGTCCTATATGCAGTTCGCGGATGTGAAGACCGCGCGGGACCTCTTCGACGGGAAGATCAACAGCGTCGCGGCGGTCGGGGACGGCCTCGTCCGCATCGGCGGCATGATCTCCCAGATCGACAACGTCAACCGCATCCTCTCCCGCGTGGAACTCTATCTCAGATAACCGGAGGCAGTCATGGCAAGAGAAGTCTATACCTATCCGAAATCCCGCGAGCTCTTCACCCGGGCGGCGAAGGTCATCCCGTCCGGCGTCTACGGCCATCTCGGCCCGGCGGAGGGCTGCTTTATCCCGATCGAAGCCTATCCCCTCTTCGGCGACCGCGCGAAGGGGTCCTACTTCTGGGATGCGGACGGCCACCGGTTCATCGACTACATGTGCGCCTACGGGCCGAATATCCTCGGCTACGGCGATCCCGACGTGGACGAGGCGGCGCGGCGGCAGCGCGAAAAGGGCGACTGCATGACCTCCCCCTCCCCCGTCATGATCGATTTCGCGGAGCTGCTCGTGGATACCGTCGCGTCGGCGGACTGGGCGTTCTTCGCGAAAAACGGCAACGACGTCACGACCCTGGCGGTCATGGCGGCGCGCGCCTACACCCACCGCAAGAAGATCGTCTTCTTCAAGGGCTATTACCACGGCATTTCCGCGTGGACGCAGAAGATCGACTATGCCGGGATCATCGAAGAGGACGTCGCGAACAACCTCTATCTCGACTGGAACGATCCGGACGCCCTCGATCGCGTATTCGCGGAGAACAAGGACGAGATCGCGGCGGTCATCGCGCAGCCCTACATGCACGGGAACTTCAAGGACAACGAGCTCCCGGCGGAGGGATTCTGGAAGAAGCTGCGCAAGCTGTGCACGGACAACTCGACGGTCCTCGTGGTGGACGACGTGCGGGCGGGCTTCCGGCTCGATCTCGCGGGCAGCGACCACTATTTCGGCTTTGAGGCGGATCTGATCTGCTTCTGCAAGGCGATCGCCAACGGGTACAACGTATCCGCGCTCTGCGGCAAGGAATTCATGAAGAACACGATCTCCTCGATGTCCTACACGGGGAGTTACTGGCTGTCGGCGGTCCCGTTTGCGGCGGGCATTGCGTGCATCGAGAAGATGAAGCGTCTCGACTGCCCGCGGATCCTGATCGAAAAGGGGGAGAAGCTGCGCCGCGAGCTCATCAAGAAGGCGACGGACTACGGGTTCGATCTGCACGTTTCGGGCGTGCCGTCGCTGTTCTATCTGCGGATCGCGGACGACGAGAGCCTGATGCTGCATCAGGAGTGGATCGCGGAATGCGTCCGCCGCGGGATCTTCTTCACGAATCACCACAACCATTTTGTGAACGCGTCCCTCACGGACGAGGACATTGCGGAGACGGTTGCGGTGGCGGAAGAGGCGTTCGCGGTGGTGCGCGCGCGGCATTCATAAGAACCGCGCCCGCTGGGCGGTGCCCGGAGAGCGGGGAGCCCCCGCGGGCAAGAGACGAACTCGCCTGCGCCGGGCGGTGCCCGGGGAGCGGGGAGCCCCCGCGGGCAAAAGACGAACTCGCCTGCGGCCGAAGGGATTCGTACCCTTCATGAAGCCTGCCTTGGCAAGTTCGTTCACCAAGATAGAAAGTGCGTATCTGAAAAGGTACGCACTTCTATTTTGCGTGCGCGGCTGCGCTTGCGCCGGGCGG
>JAFYBI010000317.1 GCA_017540285.1 Clostridia bacterium
AACCGCATCATCGACCGCAACACGACCATCCCGGTCAAGAAGAGCCAGGTATACTCCACCGCGGCGGACGGCCAGACCTCCGTGGAGATCCACGTCCTCCAGGGCGAGCGCGACATGGCGGCCGGCAACACGACCCTCGGACGCTTCATCCTCGACGGCATCACCCCGGCGCCGCGCGGCGTTCCGCAGATCGAGGTCACGTTCGACATCGACGCCAACGGCATTGTGAACGTCTACGCGACCGACAAGGGCACCGGCAAGGAACAGCACATCACCATCACCTCCTCCACCAACATGTCGAAGGAAGACATCGACAAGGCAGTCCGCGAAGCGGAGAGGTTCGCCGAGGAGGACAAGAAGAAGAAGGAAGCCGTGGAGATCAAGAACCGCGCGGAGCAGGTGATCTACCAGAGCGAAAAGAGCCTCTCCGACATCGGCGACAAGGCTTCCGAGAGCGACAAGCAGCCCGTCCGCGAGGCCATCGACAAGCTGAAGGAGACCATGAAGAGCGACAACGTCGAGGCGATCAAAGCCGACACCGAAGCGCTCGAGAAGGCGTTCTACCCGATCACCGAGAAGCTCTATCAGCAGAGCCAGACCGAAGGCCAGGGAGGCCCGCAGAACGGCGCGCCCGAGCAGGGTCCCGACGGCACCTACTACAGCAACGACTTCGAAGACAAGAGCGGCAACTGATACAGATTCCGCGTCAATCTGAAACCGTAGGGCGGGGACCACTCCGCCCTTTCGGCGGTGAAATCACGATCGAGGACTGAATCATGGCGGAAACAAAACGAGACTACTACGAGGTACTGGGCGTCGAAAAGAGCGCGGACGACGCCGCGATCAAAAAGGCGTACCGGACCCTCGCGAAAAAATACCATCCCGACCTGAATCCCGGGGACAAGGAGGCCGAGCAGCGCTTCAAGGAAGTGAACGAGGCCTACGACGTCCTCTCCGATCCCGACAAGCGCGCGAAGTACGACCAGTACGGCCACGCGGCGTTCGATCCCACGTCCGGCATGGGCGGGGGCGGCGGCTTCGGATTCGGCGATTTCGGCGGATTCGACATCAACGACATCTTTTCCTCCTTCTTCGGCGGCGCGTCGACGTCCGGTGGCTCGCGGCGCAACGGCCCGATCCGCGGCGACAACGTCACGATCCGCCTGACCCTCAATTTCGAGGAGGCGGTGTTCGGCTGCAAGAAGGACGTCAGCTATCAGAAGATCCAGCAGTGCCCCGACTGCGGCGGAACGGGAGCCGCGCCCGGGACCTCACCGAAGACGTGTTCCGCCTGCGGCGGCAGCGGTCAGGTGCGGGTCCAGCAGCGCACGCCCTTCGGCATCATGCAGACGGCGAAAACCTGCGACGCCTGCCGCGGCACCGGCAAGACGATCGAGAACAAGTGTCCGCGCTGCCGGGGGACCGGGTTTGAGCGCGTGACGGTGAACGGCAGCGTCAACATCCCCGCCGGCATCGACGACGGCCAGCAGGTCGCGTTCCGCTACAAGGGCTCCGACGGCATGAACGGCGGTCCCGCGGGCGACCTCAACGTCATCGTCTCGGTGCGGCCGCATCCGCTGTTCGAGCGCGACGGCGACGACCTCTACTGCGAGGTCCCGATCACGTACGCGGACGCCACCCTCGGCGCGGAGATCGACATCCAGACGCTCGAGGGCTCGCAGAAGCTGACGATCCCCGAGGGCACGCAGACCGGCACGACGTTCACGCTCAAGAACAAGGGCGTCTGCCGCGTCAACAACCCGAAATCGCGGGGCAATCTCTACATCACGGTCACCGTCGAGGTGCCGAAGAATCTGAACGGCGAGCAGAAGGAGCTTCTGCGCAAGTTCGCGTCCTCCTGCGGCGAATCGAATTACTCCAAGAAATCGAACTTCTTCAAGCGGTTCAAGAAGGATTAAAAAGGAGCGGACCATGGACGACAACCAGAGCTGGGTGCAGATCAAGGTCACCTGCGGCGCGAAGGACACCGACACCGTCGCCTCCGTCATGTCGATGGTGGACAACGGGCTGATGATCGAGGACAACTCCGACATCGACGACCTCATCAAGCACGGCATGTACGGCGAGCTCATCGACGAGAGCCTGCTCGAAGCGGACCGCACGAAGGCCGCCGTCTCCGTGTTTCTCCCGACGATCAAGTCCCCGGCGGAGAGCGAGCTCTTCATCAAGAACCGCCTCGAGACGCTCGGGATCGCCTTCAC
Source organism: Clostridia bacterium (assembly GCA_017540285.1). Classification (GTDB taxonomy): domain Bacteria; phylum Bacillota; class Clostridia; order Oscillospirales; family CAG-272; genus UMGS1696. The sequence continues at coordinate 2,223 of JAFYBI010000317.1, forward strand.
GATCGAGCACATCGGCGTGCGAGAGGAGGACTGGGCGGACTCGTGGAAGCAATATTACAAGCCGATCAAAACGGGGAAGCGTCTCGTGATCGTCCCGGTGTGGGAGACCTACGAGGCGGAGCCCGGCGAGATCACGGTGCTGATGGATCCCGGCATGGCGTTCGGGACGGGCACGCACGAGACGACCAGGCTCTGCGCGGGATTTGTGGAGGAATACACGAAGCCCGGCTGCACGGTGCTCGACGTCGGGTGCGGATCCGGCATCCTCGCGATCGCGGCGGCCAGGCTCGGGGCGGGGACATGCTTTGCCTGCGACATCGATCCCGTCGCCGTGCGGGTCGCGAAGGAGAACGCCGCCCTGAACGGGACGGACAACGTCGTCTGCGCCGTCTCCGATCTTCTGAAACAGGCGGAAAAGACACCCGGCGGGTACGATCTCGTCGTCGCGAACATCGTCGCGGACATCATCATCCGGCTCGCGCCCGACGTGGGGGATTATCTCGCGCCGGAGGGGACCTTCGTCGTCTCCGGGATCATCGCGGAGCGGGCGGAGGAGGTCCTCGCGGTCCTCAGGAAAAACGGGTACGCCGTCATCGACGAGCGCTTCGAGAACGGGTGGTACGCCGCCGCGCTGAAACGCGCGTGAAGCGTCAAACAACTGAACAGAAAAACCGTCCTGCCAAACAGGGCGGTTTTTTGTGAACTCGGCTCATTCGTTCTGCCCGAGCTTCTCGTTGATCCTCGCGAGGGCATGCGCTTCGATCCGGTCGGCGATCACGAAGGCGAGGGCCGAGGCCCCGACGATGCCGCCAGCCGTCCACGCGCAGAAGGTCCAGGTGAAGGGTTGGATGCCGCAGAAAACGGGCACGGCGGCCGCAATGACGGCGGCGCATGCCGTGACGACGATCCGGCGGGTCAGGAGACTCCCCGTTGGCGAGCGGAACACCAGATGCGCGGGCACCGTCACGAGCGTGACCTCGAGAAGCACGACGCGCAGGAGCCGCATATCCGCTCTTTCCGGGCTGACGAACGAAGCGAGGACGACGGCGGCGGCAGCCAGTCCCCAGCCGATCAAAAGGAGCTTTGCGGTTTGGAGGAAGGTTTTCATCCCGTCACACCCCCAGTTTTTCTTTGATGGATTTCACGAACTGCCGGTTGACGACGAGGTGCTCGCCGTTCACGAGCGTCGCGACGAGGCGGCTGTTTTTTTCCGGACGGATGCTCTTCATGCGGCGCAGATTGACGATCGCGGTCTTTGAAATGCGCGCGAAGGGCAGGGAGGCCGACATGAGCCGCTCCTCGATCGCCTTGAGACGCGCCGGGCATTCGTAGGTCTCGCGCGCGGTATAGAAGAACAGGCGATCGTCCACGGTCTCGAAATAATACACGGACGAGAGTGGCACGGCGGCGAGCTCCTCCCCCGCGCGTCCGGCGACGGTCTCCCCGACGAGGGCAAGCGCGGCAAGGATCTCGGCGAGAGCGGGAGCGGGACCGGTGATCCGGACCTCCGCTTCGGCGCGCGACGGGTCCTCCTGTACGGTGATTTTCACGGCGCGGCCTCCTTCTCTCGGATTTGCCCCTATCTTACCATATCCCGCCGGGAATTGCAAGAGGCAGGGCGGCAAGCTGCGCCGGGCATGCGCCGAGATGCGCATTTACAAAATCTGCTGGAATCCGCGCGGAAAATATGCTATAATACGGCATCATCCCCCGGAGGGAGGAGCGCATGAAAACGATCATTCTCGGGATTCTGGCGCACGTGGACGCGGGAAAGACCACGCTCGCCGAAGCCCTTCTCTATACCGCCGGAAAGATCAAAAAGCCCGGCCGCGTCGACTGGCGGAACACGTACCTCGACACGCACGAGCTCGAACGCGAGCGCGGGATCACCATCTTCTCGAAGCAGGCCGTGTTCGAGGTGCCCGCGCTTTCCGTCACCCTGCTCGACACGCCGGGCCACGTCGATTTCTCCGCCGAAGCCGAGCGGGTCCTCTCCGTGCTCGACTACGCCGTCCTCGTCATCAGCGGATCGGAGGGCGTGCAGGCGCATACGGAAACGCTCTGGCACCTGCTCGAACGGTATCAGGTCCCGACCTTCGTCTTCGTCACGAAGATGGACCTCGCCGGGGCGGACAGGGCGGCGGTGCTCGCGGACATCGAAGCGCATCTCACGTCCCACGCCGTCGACATGGCCCGGGACCCCGCGGAAAAGCTCGCCCTCTGCGACGAGGCGGCGCTCGACGGCTACATGGAGACCGGCGAGGTGCCGCGGGAGACCGTCCGGCGCATGATCCGGGAGCGGCGGCTGTTTCCCGTGTACTTCGGGAGCGGCCTGCGCCTCGACGGGGTGCGGGAATTCCTCGAAGCCCTCGCCGATCTCACCGAACAGCCCGTTTACGGGGAGGAATTCGGCGCCCGCGTCTACAAGATCGGGCACGATCCGGGAGGCGGGCGGCTGACGTACCTCAAGGTCACCGGCGGGACGCTCGCGAACCGTCAGACGGTGACGTATGCCGCGCCCGGACGGGAGGAGCCCGTCGAGGAGAAGATCACCGGCCTCAGGATCTATTCCGGCGCGAAGTACGAGACCTGCGAGGTCGTGCGGGCCGGGCAGGTCTGCGCGGCGGCGGGGCTCTCGGCGACGTTCAGCGGACAGGGGCTCGGATGCGAAGCCGCCTCCTCCGTGCCGATCCTCGAGCCGGTGCTCCATTACCGGATCGCGCTGCCTCCGGGTGCCGATCCGCGGCTGCTTCTGCCGAAGTTTCGCGAGCTCGAGGAGGAGGAGCCGCTTCTCCACATCGTCTGGAACGAACAGTTCGGCGAGATCCACGCGCAGCTGATGGGCGAGGTGCAGACGGAGGTCCTCGCGCGCCTCATCGCCGAGCGGTTCGGGGTCGCGGTCACCTTCGAGGACGGCCGGATCCTGTACAGGGAGACGATCACCGCGCCCGTCGAGGGGGTCGGGCATTTCGAGCCGCTGCGGCACTACGCGGAGGTGCACCTCTTGATGGAACCGCTTCCCGCGGGCTCGGGCCTCTCTGTCGACACGATGTGCTCCGAGAACTTCCTCGAGCGCAACTGGCAGCGGCTGATCCTGACGCACCTCGAGGAGAAGCAGCACCTCGGGACGCTGACGGGCAGCCCGATCACTGACATGAAGATCACGCTCGTCTCGGGCCGTGCGCACCTCAAGCATACGGTGGGCGGGGACTTCCGGGAGGCGACGTACCGCGCGGTGCGGGAGGGGCTGATGTTTTCCGCGATGCGCGGGGAATGCGTTCTGCTCGAGCCGTTCTACGCCTTCCGGCTGGAGCTGCCCGGGGAATGCGTGGGCCGCGCCATCGCCGACATTCTCGCCCGGTCGGGGACCTTCACCGAGCATGAGGCGACGCCCGGGACCTCGATCCTCGAAGGGCGCGCGCCGGTCTCGACGATCGGGGACTATGCCCGCGAGGTGGCGGCGTACACCCACGGCAGGGGCCGCTTCACCTGCCGCACGGACGGCTACGCGCCCTGCCACAACGCGGAGGAGGTCATCCGGGAGACGGCGTACGATCCCGAGGCGGACGTCGCGAACACGCCGAACTCCGTCTTCTGCTCGCACGGCGCGGGCATCGTCGTCCCGTGGTCGTGGGTGCCGCAGTACATGCACCTCGAGGGACTTGACTTGAAACGGGAACCCGCGACCCCGATCGAGGAGGCCGAGATCAACGAGCGCGCGGGGCGGGTGATCCGGAAAAACCTCAACCTCGACGAAAAAGAGCTCGAGGCGATCATGGAGCGGGAGTTCGGGCCGATCCGGCGGCGGGTCTACGGGACGGCGAAGAAGGAGCAGCCCTTCGCCCCGGACGTGAAGAACCCGAAATACAAAAAATCGCTCTACATCGTCGACGGGTACAACGTCATCTTCGCGTGGGACGAGCTGGCCGCCGTGGCGGAAGCGGACCTTTCGACCGCCAGGCGCGACCTCTGCGACATCCTCGCGAATTATCAGGCGTACACGAAGCGGGAGATGATCGTCGTCTTCGACGCGTACAACGTCAAGGGCGACGGCGAGCGGAAGGAGGACGTGAACGGGCTGCACGTGGTGTTCACGAAGGAGGGCGAGCTGGCGGACACCTACATCGAGAAGCTGATTTACGAGATCGGAAAGGACTACACCGTCCGCGCAGTCACCTCCGACGGCCTGATCCAACTGCAGG
>JAFYBI010000318.1 GCA_017540285.1 Clostridia bacterium
AGCTGAAAGCAACGGGGACTGTCGCATTTACTCCTGAAACGGAGGAGTGCGGCAGTCCCTTCGTTGTTCTGTATAAGGCGCGCGACGGCGCTGAAGAGCATGGCTTCGCACCATATAACATGTGTCATTGCGAGAAGCAGGTCCAGCGACCTGCGACGCGGCAATCCGCATTCCCTGTATGGGGGAAGAAGCCATGGAGGATGGCTGTTCGTCCCGGGATGGGGTACGGATTCCCACGTCACGGACCTTGCGGTCCGCTCCTCGGAATGACACGTCTCGTGCAGTTTTCCGCCCGTATGTTTCTGCTATCGTTTACACACAAGGGAAGGTGGATCCCATAGACAACCGGAACCAGGTTTGTTCATGCGACAGCCCCTTTTGTTATCGATCCCTCGATCGGGGCCCCTGTGCGGGGTTTTGCCGCTTCCCTTTCCTTCCCCTTCGTCCTCCGGCCCTTCCTAAATCACGTACACCCCTTCTGTTTCCACCGCGTCCCCCCTCAGGCGGAACTTTTTCTCGACGTCCCATGCGGTTTCTCCGTCGCCGGGCACATAGACGCGCATCACGCTGCGGCTCCCCGCACACCCCTGCGTTTTCGCATCCTCCCCGCCGGCCGGAGGCAGAGGAACCGGGCGCAGCGCACATCCGGCGGTGACGCACTCCTCGGACACCAGAACGGAGGAGACCGCCAGCTCCGCGGTGAGGCTCCATTCCCCGCCGTCCTCCCGCGCGCCGACGTCCGTGACGGTGACCGCCGTCTTTCCCGCGAGCTCCTCCGCGTCCCGCGCGCCGTCGACCGCTTCCCATTCGTACCGAAACGGCAGACTTGCCTCCTCGGACACAAGCTCCCCCTCCGAGCGGCTCACGAGCGTCAGTCTGACCGTCCCGCCCGCCTGCGCGCGTCCGCCCGTGAGCGTCACGCGCTCGACCGACGCCGTTCCCCAGCCCCAGACGAACTGCGCGCCGGGTCCCGACTTGGTTTTCGCACGCCCGGTGACCGTCAGCCGCCCGTTCTGCGCCGCAGCGGGGGAGACGGCCCGGCACTCGCGCACCTCGAGCTCTGACGGAGCATCCGGGGAGTAGGCGTCCGTCGTGATCTCGCCCTCTCCGCACTTCATGAGCGCGGCGTCCGCGTCGTATTCGATCCGCCAGGAGATCACGCCGCCGCCCTCCGCCGCGATCTCCGTCATCACGACCGTCGGGAACACCGCGGCGCGCAGCTTCACCCCCTCCGGGATGTCCGGCAGATCGACGGATTCCTCCACCTGCGTCCTTCCCCGCGCCGTCACGGGATCCCCGTCCGGGGAAAGGAGCAGGACCTCGGCCGTCGCGTCGCCCTTGAAGCACAGCCTGCCGTCGGCGGCGTGCACGTCGGAGATCGTCACAAAGCCCTGCGCGCCCGCGATCTTCATGCCCTCCCGGTCGCGGATCTCGCCCGACGCCTCAAAGGACCCCCGCGTCTCGGCGAGGCATGCGCAGCGCACGGTCCGCACCCTTCTCCGCACCGTGTCGAAATCGTCGGAAGCAAGCGACGCGTCGGACGGCTTCTGCGAGAGGACCGACACCCGCACGCGCGAGGACAGCGTCAGCTTCCGCGGTCCGCTCAGGCGGCAGACGGCCCCGTCGGTCTGGGTGCTGAGCGCGAGGTCCGCGGGGGAGTACCGGTCGTCGCCCGATTTGAGCGGCACGCGCGCGGTGAACGCGGAGGTCTCGGACGCCTCGGCGATCTGCCCGTCCGGATCGGCGTAACAGACCGTGTAGATCACGCTCCCGTCGGCCTCGAGCTCGTCGCCCGAGAGATACTTCCCGTCGATGACCGCCTGCGCGCGCACGCCGAGGATCCGGCGCACCTCCGTCTGATAATCCGGCAGGGTGAAGTCTTCGCTGAGTTCCGCGAGCGTCCCCGTGTCAAACCGCTTTTCATAGATCGTATTCGGATTCATAGACCCTCCTTCTCCCTGGTGGAGACAATGTTCGGGGAAGGATATGCGGGACGGGGGAGGAATATGCGCCGCCCTCCTCCCACCGCAGCGATTTCTCCCCTCTTTTTTGATTTTCCTATGGAAAACCCCGGCGTTTTATGATATAATGGGAAAAATCGAAACCGCGATCCGCCGCGCACGACGGGACCCGATTCCCCGCATCACATCGCTTTGCGGCGGTTCTGCGCGGAATCCGTATGTTCCGATCCGGGACCGCTTTTGAAAGGGGCCGTTCATGCTCTTCAACTCCATCGAATTTCTCCTGTTCTTCCCGCTCGTCGCGGCGCTCTATTTTCTCCTGCCGTACAGGGTGAGAAAATACTTCCTGCTCGCCGCGTCCTGCTGGTTCTACATGTCCTTCATCCCGAAGTACATGCTCATCCTCCTCTTCACCACCGTGGTCGATTACACCGGCGCGCGCCTCATCGAGCACTTCCGCGAACGGAAAAAGAGCCGGACAACCGTCTTCGTGATCGGCCTCGCCTGCAACGTCGGCCTCCTCGTCTGGTTCAAGTACCTCGGCGTCATCGGCGACACGATCAACTTCTTCGGGCACATGCTCTCGCTCAAGACCGTCGTTTTCCCCGAGGTCGTCCTCCCCATCGGCATTTCGTTCCACACCTTCCAGTCGATGGGCTACTTCATCGATACCTACACCGGAAAGCAGCACGCCGAGCGGAACTTCTTCGACTTCGCGCTCTTTCTGATGTTCTTCCCGCAGCTCGTCGCCGGCCCGATCGAGCGGTTCTCCTCCCTCATGCCGCAGCTCAAGGCCCGGCATGACCTGAAGGCCGAGAACCTTTCCCTCGGCGGGCGCAAAATGCTCTGGGGCATGTTCAAGAAGGTCGTCGTCGCGGACAACCTCGCGCTCTTCGCCGACGCCGTCTTCGATTCTCCCGGCAAGTTCGGCGGGGCGGGCATCCTCATCGGCGTCCTCTGCTTCACCGTGCAGATCTACTGCGACTTTTCCGGCTACTCCGACATCGCGGTCGGGTGCGCGAAGATCCTCGACATCGACCTCATGAAGAACTTCGACACGCCGTATTTCAGCCGCTCCGTCCCAGAATTCTGGCGCCGGTGGCACATTTCCCTCTCGACGTGGTTCCGCGATTACGTCTACATCCCGCTGGGCGGCAACCGCGTCTCGAAGCCCCGCTGGATCTTCAATCAGCTCGTGACCTTCACGATCTCCGGCGTCTGGCACGGCGCGGGCTACACCTACGTCCTCTGGGGATTCCTCAACGGCGTGTACATCTGCGTCTCCCGCTTCGTCGGTCCGCTCAAGGACAAGATCGCGTCCGTCACCCGCCTCGACCGGGTCCCCGTGCTCCGCGGCCTGATCCAGAACATCGTGACCTTCGCCCTCATCGCCTTCTCGTGGATCTTCTTCCGCGCGAACTCGATCCCGGACGCGTTTCTGACGATCGGACGTCTCTTCGGGAAGACCGCGATGGACTTCTCGGCTATTCCGGTCCTGCGCGTGCACGTCGCGATCTTCGCGGTGGTCCTGCTCTTCGCGGCGGAATTCCTCATGAATTACGGCAAAAAGATCACCGGCGTTTACTTCCGGATGCCGCATCCCGTCCGCGTCGTGACCTACGCCCTCCTCGTCGCCGTGATCGTTCTCTTCGGCGCGTACGACAACAAGGCGTTCATCTATTTCCAGTTCTGACGGAGGAGGTGCGAACCATATGAAAGACAATACCCGCGGGATCCTCAAATACGCCGTCTCCGGCCTCGTCGTCATCGGCCTCGCCTTCGCCGCCGTCGCGGGCGCAAACGCCCTGATGAAGGGCTTCATCGCCGACGAAACGCGCGAAATCGCCGCCGCGCGGGAAATGGCGGAGCGCGTCCGCCTCGAAGCGCAGAAGACCGAGGACGAACAGGAGCGTCTCCGCCTCGAGCTCGAAGCCCTGACGCTCAAGGCCGAACAGATGGAGGCGTTCTATCAGAAATACAAGGACCGCCACTGCTATCACTACTTCGGCCAGTACTACGAGATGTTCGAGCAGGTCTACGGCGCGGACGTGATCTTCATCGGCACCTCGCACTGCGCGCACGGCGTCAACCCGCTCTATCTCGAGGAGGAGATGCCGGAGCATTCCTTCTTCAACTTCGGGCTGAACGGTTCCGTGCCGTCCTTCTACGAGGACTGGTACGAGGTTTTCAAGAATGAAGCGCATTATCCGACGCCGAAGGTGCTCGTCTGGTGCGTCGACTGGTTCATGTGCGACGACAGCTGGCTCTGGCGGCGGATCACCTTCGATTCCCCGGCCGACATGCCGCTCGGGATCATGCGCGCGATCGTGAAGGACGAAAAGAAGAACGCCCCCGCCGCGCCTGCCGACGAGGGAGAGCCGAATGCCGAGCCCGCCGAGACGACCGCGCCCGAGGATCTCCCCGCGCCGGAGAAGACGGTCGCCGAGATGCTCGCGGATTCGGTGAAGGAGCACGGCATCCTCGCGCTCGACGAGCATCTCACGGTCCTGCTCATCAACAACCCGATCTTCTCCTCCCGCGACCGCATCCCCGAGATGATCCGCTATTATCTCAACGGACGGCACGCGGAGGTGGAAACGCCCGCCCCCGTGAAGCCGAAGATCGAAGGGCGCCTCCTCACCGAAGCGGATCTCGTGCTGCCGACGTACCAGCACAAAACGCTCTACGACCAGGATCACAACATCACGTCGGAATACTACAAGGGCTATATCCCGTGGGACGTTCCGTTCGGCGGCGGCACCACCCAGGTGGGCTGCATCCACAACCGCCGGGAGTGGCGCACGTTCGAGAGCCTGCTGGATCAGTTCGAGGCGGACGGGATCAAGCTGATCTTCGTCGAGTGCCCCGAATACAGCGGGTGGAAATCGGGCGACCGGAAGGTCCACAACCATGAGCTTGCCGAAGTCGCAGAAGCCCGCGGCATCCCGTTCCTCAACTACAACGACGAGCTGGCCTCGGACCTGAACGACGACAACCGGAACTATTCCGACTGGGGCCACCTTTCGAAGCGGGGCAGCACCGCCTTCTCGAAGATGCTCGCCAAGGACCTCGCCCCCGTCCTCGCCGAAGTTCTCGGAGAGGAGCCGTAACGACGGACCGCCGGTCATCCGGCATGCGATACAGACTCCCATTCACCCCTCGAAAAAAGGAGAGAGGAAATATGAAGCCAAACATCACCCTCATGGACGGAGCGGTCGGCACGTCGCTCTGGGCGAAAGCCGAAGCAAAGGGGATCAAGAAGGATCCCGTCTGGAAGTACAACAGGGAACACCCCGACATCGTCGCGGAGCTGGCCGCGGAATACGCCGACGCCGGCGCCGAGATCCTCCTCGCGAACACCTTCGGCGCGAACGGACCCGCGGTGAAGCGTTCCTCGTCCTACACCGCGCCGGAGATCGTCTCGGAAGGCGTGAAGATCGCGAAAGCCGCGCTCGCGGGCCGGAACGTGAAGATCGCGCTCTCCGCCGGGCCGCTCTCCGCCCTCATGGAGCCCTACGGGGACCTGACGGAGGAGGAGGCTGCCGAAATCTACCGCGAAATGCTCGAAGCGGGCGTGAAGGAAGGGCCGGACATCATCCTGCTCCAGACCTTCATCGACCTCGCGATGATGAAGGTCGCGGCGATCGAGGCGAAGCGGTTCGGGCTCCCCGTCTTCTGCTGTCTGTCGTTCGAGCGGCGCGGGAAGACGATGATGGGCAATTCGGTTGAGGACATGATCGAGGAGCTGGTCCCCGTCGGCGTGGACGCCATCGGGATGAACTGCTCGCTCGGTCCGGATCTCGCGCTCCCGGTGATCCGGGAATTCGCGGAGAAGTCCCCGCTGCCGGTGATCTTCAAGCCGAATGCGGGCAAGCCGATCCTTGCGGCGGACGGCACGACGGCGACGACGTACAGCGCCAGGGTCTTTGCGGACGACGTGGTGCCCGCGCTGGACTTGGTGGATTACATCGGCGGCTGCTGCGGCGCGGATCCGAGCTACATCCGGGAGCTGGCAAAACGAATGGAACAGGAGAGATGAGAAGGCCTCGCGGCCTTCTCTTTGTTTGCCGCCGGCGGGGCCGCGGGGTCTGTGCGGGGAGCCCCCGCGGGCAAAAAGGCGTTTATGCAGCTTGCGCGGCGGAGTGCTGGTTTTCTCCTTCATGCAGGAGAGGAAAAGGTCAGAGAAAGCTCTGCGGAGCTTTCTCCCATTGATTTGCTGTCCTACGCGGACGGCGGACAAGAGGACCGGCCGCGGCCCTCTTGTCAATCACCCCGGCCCAAGGCCTTTCCCGCCTTGGGAATCCACCC
>JAFYBI010000319.1 GCA_017540285.1 Clostridia bacterium
AAATCGTCGGGCTCGTCCGGGCGTGAGAACGGCACCGCGGAAAGCCGGATTCAACCGGCAGCTGGGTGACAAAACGGGAAAGGTATGCTATCATGGAGGCGTCCAATCTTTCCGAACAGGAGGCATCTCATGGAACATCCATTCTCTTACGAAACCTTTCTCAAATGGTTCGAGCACGACGAGCGGTGGCCGATCGACGAAACATCCTTTTTCTTTGAAGACGATCCGGAGAAGACGGAACGTTTCCTCGGGTGTCTTCGAAAATATGAAAAACCATACTGGGCGGGGTACTGCGATCAACCGGACGGCATGGAGTTTTCGACGGCCTCTGAGCTTTTGAACGCGCCGATATGGGACGGAAAATCCATCCGGGATCGGTGGGAACAGGTCGTTTCCCTTCAGATCGGCATGCTCCCCGTCGACGATTGGATGAACATGTACGGCGACTGACGGGAAAGAAAATACCGAAACAAACAAAGCCCCGGAACGGACGAACCGCTCCGAGGCTTGTTTCACTTTTCAGAAAGTATGCTTATTTCCACCCCTTCATCTTGCCGCTGTATTCGAGCAGCTTGATTAAGTGGCCGCCGACAACGGTGCGGTGCTGGAAGCCTCTCTGCTGCGCCGTCACGGTGAAATACCAGTCGGTCGCCGGGACGCGGGAGAGGGAACAGTCGTACGCCTTCCAGAGCGGCGCGACGAACTCTTCGAAGTCATCGCGGCGCGCGGCGAGGGTCGCGGTCCAGACGAGCCAGTCGGACTTGGTGTAGGTCTCGCGGTTGTCGAGCGGCATGCCGTAGGCGTTGATGTGGTGCTTGTAGGACGCGAATTCCGTCGCGAGGACGCCGGGATCCATGACGCCCGTGCCCATGAGCTTGTCCCAGACGATGTTGTATTTCATCGACCAGGTGCCGGGACGGTCGAACGCGAGACGATAGGAACCGTCGCCGTTGGCGGCTCTCTCGGCCCAGCCCGCGGCCATCTTCTTCGCCTTCGCGGTCATCTCCTCATAGTCGGCTTCGCGGCCGAGCATTTTGTAGATCACGCCGAGCCCCGCGATGCCCATGACGGCCTTGAGGGACAGGTTGCAGTTGTGCGCGAGGTGACCCGCGAAGTCGTCGGTGCAGAGCTGATTCTCCGGGTCGTCGCCGTGCGCTTCGAGGTATTTGACCCACGCCTCGAGCAGATCGAGGTTTTCCTCGGCGAACTTCGTTTCGCGGTCCGCGATCGCCACGGCTGCCGCCATCACGAGCATGTTGCCGCATTCCTCGACGGGCATCTGATACTGGAGGGCGTTGGCGCCGTAGACCTGGCCGCGTACCAGCGGGAACTGACCGCAGTCATGCGGCGCGAAGTCGAAGATCCACTTGTCCGTGCGGGAATACTTGTAGATCGGGCGCATCATGCCGCGCACGAGCTCGGGGTTGTACATCAGATAGAGCGGGATGGACGGATAGGACACGTCGACGGTCGCCGCGCATCCGTTGGAGAAGCACTCCTTCGAGATCCAGAGGATCTGCCCGTCACGGTCCACGGCGAGCTTGTGTGCCGCGATGGACTGACGGTAGGAGATCTCGCAGATCTCGGCGTACTTTTCGCCGCCGGCCTTCGTCGCATCGAGGAAGAGCTTGTCCGCGAACGCCTTGCATTTTGCCGTCACCGCGTCGTAGTCCTTGTACGCCTCGTCGATCGCGCATTCGATCGTCTTGCCGTTCCGGTTCCACCAGGATTTGAGCTTGTCGCCGAAGTAGTCGATGGAGTACACGTCGTCGTAGGCGAAGAGGAACAGCCTGTAACCGGAGCCGGTCCTGAGCTCGGTTTCCGCCCAGACGAAGGTCATCTCCTCCCGGAAGTCCTCTGGCTGCTCGTCGCGGCGGTGCCTCGGGACGAAGGGGACCTTGACCGTTTCGCATCCGGTGCGGCCCGGTTCGACGGCGAGGTGGAAATACCCCCAGTCGATGCGGATATCGTCGCCGGAGCAGTGCAGGACGTCCTGTTTTTTCGATCCCATTTTCACGGCGGGAATGCCGCTCGGAAGCCGGTATTCGGTGACGTCCACCTCGTCGTCGCCGCGGTTGTTGAGGCAGAGCTCCTCGGACACGGCGATCTTAACCTTGACGTCGCGCTGAATGCCGTCCGTCGAGCGGGCTTCCACGCGGAGATAACTGACCGGACGGGTGAGCAGGTCGTAGTCGTCCATTAGGAGGGGGGTGAGGAAGGTGGCCTTCAGGCAGACGCCCGCGCCTTCAAAGGTGCAGGTCGTGGAGAGGGCGTCGCAGTCGCGGGAAGTCTGGGTGAGGGCTGGGCTGTCGTCGCGCGCGTTCCATCTGCCGAGGAAGCGGTACGCGGTGCCGTCGATTTCCGCGGTGCCGACGATGGTGTTCGGATGGCCGGTCCAGTGGACGGTCACGGCGTCGGTGAGGGTGTCCGCGGGGGACCAGACGGAGAAATACGGATCGACCGTAATCAGGGGAACGGACGGAGGTCTGAGCTGCATAATGGGTTCTCCTTTTCGTTTTGCCGCGCAGATCGCGCCGCGCGGAGGTTTGGTTTCACTTTACCATAAAATATCAACAAAATCAAGTCCCGATTATCGCGGCCGGGCTCGGAAAAGTGCGGAAAATCAACCGTTCTCCTCTTCCTCGATCTCCCGGGCGCGCCGCAGGATGTCGAGCGAGAAGGAGGGGATGCGCCCGAGCCCGTCCGGTCCGACGTTGAGCAGGTAATTCACGCCCATGCCGTTCAGGTGCCGCTTGTTCCGGGCGATCGTCTCGGGGGACTTCCAGTTGTGGTCGAAATACTTGAAGCCCCAGGTGTCGTTGAGGGTCGCGGCGGTCTCATACAGCCCGTAGGGAGACCACTTGTACCCGCCGAGACCGTTCATGTCGCCGCTCTCCGCTTCCGTCATCTCCTTCGGCGGCTCGCGCGGGATCTCGTTGTCCCCGAGGGATACATAGTCATACGCGCCGTTGCCGAGGCGGGAATTGATGAGGCAGTCCGGCTGATATTCCTTGACCATCCGGTAGATCTCGAGGCTCTGTTCCTTCGTGATGACGCCGGGCGTGTCGAACCAGATGAGGCACAGATCGCCGTATCCCGTGAGGATCTCCTTGATCTGCGGCTTGATCTTGTTCTCATAGCAGCGGGTGAAGTCCTTCGACGCAATGTCCGGCCAGTCCCAGGAATTGAACCAGTCGCGCCCGGAGCATCCGCCCTTTTTGTCGTAGCCGCCGCCGTCCGGATCGTGCCAGTCGAGCTCCTGCGAGTAGTAGAGGCCGAATTTCAGCCCGTACTTGTAGCATGCCTCGGCGAGCTCCGCGATGATGTCCCGCCCGAACGGGGTCGCGTCGACGACGTTGAAGGGATCGGCCTTCGATCGGAAGAGCGCGAAGCCCTCGTGATGCTTCGAGGTGATGACGAAATACTTCATCCCGAAGGACTTCGCCGCCGCGATCCACTCGTCCGCGTTGAAATAGACCGGGTTGAAGCATTTCGCGAGCGCGGAGTACTCCTCCGTGCCGATGCCGAACCAGGACTGCGCCCATTCGCCGTACGTCGGTGTCCGTCCGCCGCGGTACTCGCCCCCGAGGAGGGAATAGAGCCCGAAGTGGACCATCATGCCGTACCCGGCGGATTTGAACCATTGTCTGTTGTCCATTCGTTTTCTCCGTTTCTTGTTCTGAATTCTGCTTTTACAGGATGATGCCCGTCTGCTCTCCGGTCTCCGTCAGCATCTCGATCCCGTGCATCCGGAGCGCATCGCAGATCTTCGTCCAGCGGTCGACCATGCCTTCGTCGTATTCGACGGGGTGGAAGCCTCCGCGGAGATAGCCGACGATCGCCGGGATGCGCCAGTCGTCCGTCGTCAGCTCGACCCGGTGACCGTCTCCGGGCAGCTCGGCTTTGAGCTTCTTCATCGCGTGGGCGAGCATGAATTCCCCGATGCCGTGACCGCGCGCGTCTTCCCGGCACGCGACCATGTGGATGTCCCCGATCCCGTCCGTGCGCACGAATCCCGTGATCGACGCGACGGGAGTCCCGTCCGGGGAACGGCAGACGAAAAACGTGTCCGTCGACGGATCGAGGTGCCCCTGCCCGAGGATCGCGCGGTTCCAGTCGTTGACGGTCGCGTCCGGGCCGAGCAGCCCGTACTTGCAGATTTCGACCCAGATCTCCTCCTCGCCCGGCTTCCAGTTCCGGATGAAAAAGCCCTCCGGCGCCGCCTTGTCCGGGATCTCATCGAGCAGATGGATCATCATAAGCTGTCGCATAAAAAACCTCCGGTGATGAATGTTCGCTCCATTATACCATACCCGCGGGGGAATTACAAGAAGAATCCGCAATCCGCCGCGAGATTCCGCCGCCCCGCCCTCCTCACGCCCGCACACCCTCCCGCATATCCTGTCCCCGGAGACATCTCCAACTTCTGAAAGCTGCAAGGTATTCAAAATGAAAGACTACCCAAAAATCGGAATCCTCGGCGGGGATGCCCGGATGCGGTACGCGGCGGAGAAGCTGTCATCGCTTGCGGAGTGCGCCGTCTGGGGAGGGGATTTCACCCCGTCCGCCGTGCGGGCTTCGGACTGGCAGGGCGCAGTCCGCGGCGCGGATGCGGTCGTGCTGCCCCTGCCCGCCACCCGCGACGGTGTGACCCTTTCCGCGCCCGGGAGCGGGGAGCGCGTCCCGATTGACGGCATCCTCGACGTCATGCCCGCGGGGACGGTCCTCTTCGGCGGAAAGCTCCCGCCCCTCTTTGCCGCCTGCGCGCGGGAGCACGGGATCCGGACGGTCGACTACTACGAGGACGAGGCGTTTCAGATCGCCGGTGCGGTGCAGACGGCGGAAGGCGCGGTCGCGGCGTGCATCGATGCGCTCCCCGGGACGGTCTCGGGCATGGCGTGCGCCATCGTCGGCTGCGGCAGAGTCGGCCGGATCCTCGCAAACCGGCTTCATGCCTTCGGCGCGCAGGTCACGGTCGCGGCGCGCAATCCGCGGGACCTCGCGTGGGCGGAGGCGGACGGCTGCCGTCCCGTCGTGCTGGCGCGCTGGCTGCGGGATCCCGGACCGGTCGAAGCCGTCTTCTCGACCGTTCCCGTGCCGGTGCTGGACGGCGAGGCGCTCGGGCGCTTCCCGGAATCCGCCGTGTTCTTCGAGCTTGCGGACGGCATCGATCGGCATGCGGCGGAGGAACACGGGCTGACCGTGATCCCGCTGCCCGGCCTGCCGGGAAAAGTCGCTCCGAAGAGCGCGGGGGAGAGCATCGCCGCCTCGGTCGCGCGGGTCCTCGGGGAAGGGGGCGGCCTTCATGGATAGATCGCCCCGCCTCGGATTTGCCCTGAGCGGATCCTTCTGCAATCACCGCGCCGCCCTCGACGTCATGCGCACGCTCGCGGCGGGGTGGGACCTTGTGCCGATCCTCTCCTTTCATGCGGCAAAAACCGATACCCGGTTCGGACGTGCGGCGGACCTCTGCGACGCAGTCGAGGCGATCGCGGGACGCCCGCCCGTGACGACGATCCCGGAAGCCGAACGTTTCGGACCGTCCGATCCGCTCGACGCGCTCCTCCTCTGTCCCTGCACCGGGAACACGCTGGCAAAGCTCGCGCACGGGATCACCGACACCCCGGTCACGATGGCGGCGAAAGCCCACCTGCGCACGGACCGTCCGGTGCTCGTCGCTCTCGCCTCGAACGACGCGATGAGCGCGAACCTCGGCAATCTCGGAACGCTGCTCAACCGCAAGAATATCTGGTTCGTCCCCATGCGGCAGGACGACCCGCGCGGCAAGCCCCACTCTCTTGTCTCGGATTTTTCCCGCGTCCCCGAAGCCCTCGCGGCGATGACGGAGGGACGCCAGCTTCTGCCGCTGTTTCTCGCATAGGAAAACGCCTGTTCCCCGAGAAAAACCCGGGAAACAGGCGTCATAACCGGAGGCGTGAGGATGGATCCCGCGCCTCCCTTTTTTATTCTTCTCTGAGGTGCGTAAGATACGGGATGCGCGGGTCGTATGAGAGGAATCCGCTGTCGTTGAGCGATTGGATGAAGAAGCACCCGGCGAAGAGCATGCACCATGTCAGGGCAAAGCCTTCGGCATACTCGGCGAGCTGGGTCGGGATCGTGCGCTTCGTGATGGCGCGGACCTCTTCAAGAATTGCAGCGGAAGGGGCGGCGAGGCGTTCCGAGAGGATTGCCTTTGCCTCTGCAACGATTGCATTCCACTCCACCGTGCTCACCGCGACATTCAGAGCGAGACTTCCGTCGATCCGTTTCACATAGTTTTTCGCCGCAAGATCGGCGGCAATCTCCGGGTCCGGATCTTCGCCGCGGTGGATCTGAAAGAGCGCTTCGCCGTTGTGCCGCTCATAAAAATAAGTGACGGGCAGCGGCTCCGGCGTGTCCGGGAAAGCGACTGTGCGGACAGTTCCGCTGTCACAGAAGCGCGGCGTAGCGCTGAGTCCCCAGCGGAAGGGCGGCGCCTCTGCGGCAAAGACAAACCCACGGGTCCCATC
>JAFYBI010000320.1 GCA_017540285.1 Clostridia bacterium
ACCCGAGGCAGGGTGGATTCCCAAGGCGGGAACGGCCTTGGGCGGCGGTGATTGACAAGAGGCCGGCTCCGGAGGCCTCTTGTCCGCCAGCCGCGTAGGCGAAAAAAACAATCGACTTGGTCGATTCATCCCCGCAAGCGTTAGCGCGCCAGCTGTATAAACGCCAGCGGGCTTGCGCAGTGAGCCCGCTGTGTGTCTCCGGGCACTGCCCGGTGCGCGCACCTTCGACGCGCGCTCTTCCTGTCCCCGCGCACCGCGGGGTCCGCGGTGCAATCTTTCCGCTCGTTCGCCCAAAATCCTTGCATTCTCTTTTTCATTATGCTATAATGAAATCAAACCCCCGCGGGTTTCGCGCTTTTCCGCGAATTCTCCCGCGGCAGAAAGATATGCCAAAAGGAAGCCCATCATGCTGAAGACCAAAATCGTCTGTACCCTCGGCCCCGCTTCCAATTCCCCCGAAATGATCGAAAACATGATCCGCGCGGGCATGAACGTCGCGCGCCTCAACTTCTCCCACGGGACCCACGAGGAACACGCCGAAGTCATCGACCGCATCAAGGCGGCGCGGGATAAGCTCGGCGTTCCGCTCGCCATCATGCTCGATACGAAAGGCCCCGAGATCCGGCTGGGACGCTTTGGCGGCGGCGAGGTCGAGATCGTGACCGGATCGACGTTCACGCTCCGCACCGACAACGCCGATTTCGAAGGCGACGCCGAGGGGGCGTACATCACCTACGCCGACCTCCCGCGGCAGGTCGCGAAGGGCAGCCGCATCCTCCTCAACGACGGCGCGATCGAGCTGGTCGTGGAATCGGCCGATCCCGACGCCGGACGGATCGTCTGCACCGTCGCCGCGGGCGGCACCATCAAGAGCGGGAAGGGCGTCAACGTCCCGAACGTCCACCTCGATATGCCCCACCTCTCCGAGCGCGACAAGGCCGATCTCATCTTCGGCATCGAGCACGACGTCGATTTCGTCGCCGCCTCCTTCGTGCGCTGCCGCGAGGACGTCGTCGGGATGCGGAAATTCCTCGACTATCACGGCGGCCACGGGATCAAGATCATCTCGAAGATCGAAAACCTCGAGGGCGTCGACAATTTCGCCGAGATCCTGCGCCATTCGGACGGCATCATGGTGGCGCGGGGCGACATGGGCGTCGAGGTCGCGTTCGAGCGGCTGCCGGGCCTGCAGAAGCGCTTCATCAAGGAGTGCTACCAGAGCGGCAAGATGGTCATCACCGCGACGCAGATGCTCGAATCCATGATCTCCAATCCCACCCCGACGAGAGCGGAGATCTCCGACGTCGCGAACGCGGTGTTCGACGGCACGAGCGCGATCATGCTCTCCGGCGAGACCGCGGTCGGCAAATACCCGCTCCGGGCGGTCCGCGCCATGGCGAAGATCGCCGAGCAGGCAGAGCATGACGCCGTCGCATTCGGCGCCTACGCCGGGATGCAGTACGAGATCGACACCGACGTCACCAACGCCCTGTGCGACGCCGCGTGCATCACCGCAAACGACATCAAGGCCCGCGCCATCGTCACCCTCACCACGACGGGGAAGAGCGCGCGCCGCATGTCGAAATTCCGCCCCCTGCAGCCCATCGTCGCCGCCACCCCGCTCGAAAAGACCTATCATCAGCTGGCGCTGTCCTGGGGCGTCTATCCGGTCCTCAGCCTGCGGCAGGATACCCTCGAGCGGCTGCTGCTCCACGCCGTCGACTGCGCGAAGGCACTGGACCTCGTCACCGCGGGCGACCTCATCGTCATCGCCGCCGGCGTCCCGGTCCTCACGCCGGGGAACACGAACCTGTTGAAGGTCGAAGTCGTCAAGGGCGCGGAGTGAAGAGCCTCCGCCTCCCCGATCCCATCCTTGATCTCTATCCAGTCAACACGAGGTGCTTATGAAAACCATTCTCGATCACATCCGGAAAACTGCCCCCTCCTTCGGCTCGATCCCCTTCTGGTCCTGGAACGACCGGCTGGAGGACGATGAGCTGCGCCATCAGATCCGCGTGATGAAATCCCTCGGCATGTCCGGGTTCTTCATGCACGCGCGCGGCGGACTCGAGACCGAATACCTCTCCGACGATTGGTTCCACGCCGTCGACGTGTGCGTGCGCGAGGCCGAGGCGCTCGGCATGGAGGCATGGTCCTACGACGAAAACGGCTGGCCGTCGGGGTTCGCGGGCGGCGCGCTGCTCCATGATAAGAAGAACTTCGCCCTCGCCATCGAACAGCGGACCGGCGCCTGGCCGGAAAACGACGAGGACGTCATCGCCGTTTACGAGAAGAACGAAGACGGGACCTTCTCGCATGTGACCGCGGACACCGGCAAAGGGGAATACCTCATCCTTTATAAGCGGTACGACGAGAGCTACGTCGATACCCTCGACGGCTCGATCACCGAGCAGTTTCTGGAGCTCACGCACGCGGAATACAAGCGGCGGCTGCCTCCGGACAAGTGGGGCAAGGGCCGCGCGATGCCGGGCTTCTTCACCGACGAGCCGCAGTACTACCGCTGGGGCAATCCGTGGTCGAACACCCTGCCGGGCGAATTCGAAAAGGCGTACGGCTATTCGATCTACGAAAAGCTCCCCGCCGTGTTCCATGATTTCGACGGCGCGGACAAGTTCCGGTACGACTACTACTATCTGCTGCACCGGCTCTTCATCAACAACTTCATCAAGAAGATCTACGACTGGTGCGAGGCGAACGGGGCGGCCCTGACCGGACACGCGGTCGAGGAGAGCTCCCTCGGCGGGCAGATGATGTGCATCGGCGGCGTCATGCCGTTCTATGAGTACGAGACGATCCCCGGCGTCGACTATCTCGGACGCGGGATCCAGGACGACATCTCCTTCAAGCAGCTCGGGTCCGCGGCGGCGCAGCTCGGCAAGGAAAAGCGGCTGTCCGAAATGTTTGCCTGCTGCGGCTGGGACGTCAGCCCGACCGAGCTCAAGCGGATCGCCGAGGTCCAGTACGCGGGCGGCGTCAACCTCATGTGCCAGCACCTCTATCCGTACAGCGAGCGCGGCCAGAGAAAGCGCGACTATCCGCTGCACTACTCCGAGCACAACCCGTGGCAGCCCGACATGGCCGCCTTCGACCGCTTCTTCTCAAACCTCGGGGCGATTCTGGCAGAGGGAGAAGAATACGCGCCGCTTCTCGTGATCCATCCGATCCACGGCGCCTACTGCAAATACAAGAAGGGCACGGATTCCCTCTCCGAGATCGAGGGGCGGTTCTTCGCGCTCTCCCGCTTCCTCGGGCAGAACCAGGTCCCCTATCACTGGAGCGACGAGTGGATGATGGAGCGGCTCGCGTCGGTAGAGGGGAAAACGATCCGCGTCGGACGCTGCACCTACGGGACGGTCATGGTCCCCTTCACCTATTCGCTGGATGGGAACACGGTGAAGCTGCTGAAAGAATTCAAGGACAACGGCGGGCGGATCCTCCTCTTCGACGGCATCCCCGCGTATGTCGACGGTCTGCCCGCGGACGGCGCTCTCGACTTCCTCACGGACGCCGGCAGCCGGGACGAAGCGCTCGGACTGCGCGACGCGGCGTTTGAATCGCCGATGCCCGAGATCCGCAAGATGACCCGCATTCTTCCCGGCGGGGAGCGGATCGTGTACCTCGCGAACGTCGGGGTGGGGACGCACTGCCCCGTGAAGATCGACCTGCCGCGCGGGAGCTGGGCCGAGCTCGACGCGGACACGCTTTCGCTCAGGCCCGTGTGCTTCGGGCAGCGGCCGGAGGAGGACAAGACCGTCGTGACGCTGAAATTCGCGGACGCGGAGTCCCACGTGCTCGTCTGCTCCGATGAGATTGACTTGCCCGCCGCTCCCGCCCCGGCGCTGACGGAGTCCTTCATCCCGATCCCGCGCACCGTGCGGCTGGCGGAAAAGCCGGAGAACCTGTACACGCTGGATACGGCCGCCCGCTCGGACGACGGGGTCCACTACGACGAGCCCCTTTCGATCTACGGCATCAAGGACAACCTGCTCCGCGAGCGGTACGACGGGCGGGTGTGGCTGAAATTCACCTTCGAGGCCGACGCGGTGCCCGAAAACCTGCGCCTGGCTGTCGAGCCGATGTACGAGCGGATCACGGTCAACGGGATCGAGGTGACGCCCAACAAGGCGAAGTGGTGGTTCGACAAGTCCTTCGCGACGGCGGACATCGCGCGGGCGGCGCACGAGGGCACCAACGAGATCGTGATCGAGGTGAACCATCACCAGCGGGATTACGTCTACTACGTCCTCTATTCCGGCGTGTCGGAATCCCTGCGCAACTGCCTCGTCTTCGACGTCGAGATCGAGCCGATCTATCTCCTCGGCGACTTCGCGCTGCGCTGCAACGGCGTCTTCGCGGACGGCGAGCGCAATGCGACGGTCTACGACGGCTCCTTCACCCTGACGAAGCAGCCGGCGGTCGTCCCCGCGCGCGACGTGGTCCGGGGCGGCTATCCGTTCTACGGCGGCCCGATGACGACGGCGTTCGAGTATGACTGGAAGCCGGGCAGACCGACGGTGCTGAAGTGCGACGGCCGCTTTGCCGTGGCGCATGTCGCGGTGAACGGCGAGCCGGCGGGAACGATGCTCTTCGAGCGTGAGCTCGATCTGGCGGCGTTCCTGAAGGAAGGCGCGAACGAGATCACGGTGAAGATCGTGAACTCGATGCGCAACGCGATGGGCCCGCATCACCGGCACGATCCGGAGCCCTACGGCGTCGGTCCCGGCACGTTCTCCTTCGAGAAGGAGTGGCACGGCCGCGAATGCCGGGGATACGCCGCGCGGTACGCGTTCGTGCGGTTCGGATTGAAGAAATGAGGAGAACGACATGAGTTCTGTCATCTGTTTCGGCGAGGTCCTTCTTCGCCTTTCCCCGCCGTCGTCGAGGCGGTTTGCGCAGGCGGACGGCTTCGACGCGGTTTACGGCGGAGCGGAAGCCAACACCGCCGCGGCGCTCGCGGGATTCGGCATCCCCGCGGCCGTCGTGACGAAGCTGCCCCCGCATGAAATCGGGGACGCCTGCCTGTCCGCCCTCCGCGCGCGCGGGATCGACACCTCGCACGTCCTTCGCGGCGGGGACCGGCTCGGCGTCTACTTCCTCGAAAAAGGCGCGTCGCAGCGGCCCTCGAAGGTGATCTACGACCGGCGGGGCTCTTCGATCGCCACGGCGAAGCAGGAGGAGTTCGACTGGGAAGCGATCCTCGCGGACGCCGACGGATTCTTCTTCACCGGGATCACGCCCGCCGTCGGGGAAGCGCTGCCGCAGGCGGTCCGGGACGCGCTGGACGTGTGCCGGGCGAAGGGGATCCCCGCGGCCTGCGACGTCAACTACCGTCCGACACTCTGGGAGGCGGAGCGGGCCGGGGAGGTCATGCGGCCGCTGGTGAAGGGGCTGGACACTTTGATCGTGAACGAGGAGCACGCGGCGCTGCTTCTGGGCGTGAGCTCCGACCGTCAGGGGGCAGACGAGGACGAGCGGCTTCCCGACATCGCGGCGCGGCTCGCCCGGACGTACGCCCTCCGGCGGGTGGCCCTGACCCTGCGGCGCAGCGAAACGGCGGACGACAACCTCGTCTCGGCGGCCCTGTACGACGCGCCGTCCGGGGAATACCGCCGCGCGCGCTGGATCCGGGTGCACATCGTGGATCGGGTCGGCGGCGGGGATGCGTTCACGGCGGGGCTGTTGTACGGACAGCGCCGCGGCATGAGCGTGGCGGAAACGGTTGAGTTTGCCAATGCGGCGAACGCCTTCAAGCATTCGATCCCCGGGGACATGCTCCTCGCGTCGGCGGACGAGATCGCGCGGCTGGCGCAGTCCGACGGAACGGTGAGAATGGTGAGATAGGGAAGAAATTCAAAGCGGTGACAACAACGCAGGACAAGGGGAATCTATGTTTATTCTGGCATCGGATTATGACGGGACGCTGAACCGGGGCGGCGTTTCCCCGGAGGTGCGGGCGCGGATCGCCGAATTCCGGGCGGCGGGCAATCTCTTCGGGATCGTGACGGGCCGCGACTACTGGATGTACGAG
>JAFYBI010000321.1 GCA_017540285.1 Clostridia bacterium
ATGATCGCGCACCGGCTGTCCACCGTCACGGGCGCGGACCGGATCGTCGTGTTGAACGAGGGCCGCGTCGAGGAGCAGGGATCCCACGAGGAGCTGCTCGCGAAGGGCGGCCTCTACGCGCGGATGTGGGCGGAATACAACCAGGCCGTGAAATGGAAGATCACGGCGGGAGACAGCGAGGAGGCGGAATAAGATGTTCGGAAAAGACTTTCAGAGAAAATACGCGCTCACCGACCGGGGCGTCGTCAACACGAAAAAGGCGACGTTCTGGACCGTCGTCACCAATCTCGTCGTCATGGGCGGCATGGGGATCCTCTACCTGCTGATGAGCCGCTTCATGGAGACGCTGACGGGCGGGAAGCCCCTTCCGGCACCGTGGCTCTTCCTCGGGCTGACGCTTTTGTTCCTCGTTTTGTCGATCCTCACGCACCTCGAGCAGTACCGGGCGACCTACGGCCTCGTATACGCCGAGATCAAGGACACGCGCATCGGGTTGGCGGAGCGGCTGAGGAAGCTGCCCCTCGGCTATTTCGGCAAGCGGGATCTCGCCGACCTGACCGAGACGATCATGGGCGACGTGAACCGGCTCGAACACGTCTGGTCCCACTGCCTCGGCTACCTCTACGGCGCGTTCATCTACACGGCGATCATTGCCGTCTGCCTGTTCGTCTACGACTGGCGGCTCGCGCTGGCGTGTCTCTGGGGCGTGCCTGTCGCGTTTGCCCTCCTGTTCGGGAGCCGGAAGCTGACAAAGCAGCGCTCCGAGATCACGAAGGCCGCGGCGGTCGAGGTCTCCGACGGCATTCAGGAGACGCTCGAAAACATCCGGGAGATCCGCGCGACAAACCGGGAGGACCTTTTCCTCCGGGATCTGTACGGCAAGATCGATCATCATGAAAAGACCATGCTCGCGGGTGAGCTGTCGACGGGCATCTTCGTCAACGCCGCGAGCGTCATCATGCGCCTGGGCGTCGCGACCACCATTCTCGTCGGAACAAGCCTCATCCTCTCCGGGCGGATCGATTTCATGCTGTTCTTCCTCTTCCTGCTCGTCATTACGCGGGTGTATGCCCCGTTCGATCAAGCCCTCGCGCTGATTGCGGAGATGTTCATGTCGCAGGTGTCCGCGAACCGCCTGAACGAGATCACCGAAGCCGAGACGGCGGAAGGCGCGGACCGCTTCGCACCGGACGGCCACGACATCGTGTTCGAGAACGTCGGATTCGCCTATGACGACGAACAGGTGCTCTGCGGCGTGAGCTTCACGGCGAAGGAAGGGGAGGTCACGGCGCTCGTGGGTCCTTCCGGTTCCGGAAAAAGCACCTGCGCGAAGCTGGCGGCCCGGCTCTGGGATATTTCCGAGGGCTCGATCAAGGTCGGCGGCGTGGATATCCAGTCGGTCGATCCCGAGGTCCTGCTCACGGACTATTCGATGGTCTTCCAGGACGTGGTGCTCTTCGACGACACGGTGATGGAGAATATCCGTCTCGGAAAGCACGGCGCGTCGGACGAAGAGGTCCTCGCGGCGGCCAGGGCGGCGAACTGCGACGAATTTGTCCTGAAGC
>JAFYBI010000322.1 GCA_017540285.1 Clostridia bacterium
GCTCGCTGAGCCGTCCGGCCTGGAAGCGGTAAGCGGAGATCGTCTCGATTTCCGCGGCGGCTTCGTCGTTGCGGCCAAGTCGGTCGGCAGCCACGTCGTCGAAGAGCTTGTCGAGGCGCTTGTGCGTGTTGTGGAAATCCGGGATGGTCTCATGCAGGACGGAGCCGTCGAAATCGGAGAGCTGGTTCTGGAAATGCCCGAACGCCTCGCCGGTCGCGGAGATCACGGGCAGCTCGTCGCAGGTGTCGAACGTAATGGAGTCGACGTAGTTCATTACGCGCCAGAAAGAGTTGTCCTCGTCGTAGAGGTAGTTCTTGCCGGCGGCGGTGTGATGGAAGTGCAGGGAAACCTCGTTCGGGTAGCGTTCCCGGATGTGGGTCGTGACCCGGTCGATGTTCTCCATGATCTCTTCGGGATTCTTGAAGACGTTCGTGTTGATCTTCTGGACGATATAGGACTTCAGACGTCCGTTCGGTTCCCGGTAGGTGACCTTGTAGGTGGAATTGATGTTGCCGTTCTTGATCGTGTCGAAGGCGTAAAACGTGCCGGGCAGACGGAAGGCCTCCGAAACCTCCGTCAGCTTCTCAAACATGGCCATGGCGATACAGAATGAATCCTCCCTTGTTAGGTACAGGTTCCGTCTTGCCGTCGATACGGAAAGCGGAACCTGCATGCAAAGGGCATTATAACATTCATTTGTTTCGTTTTAATGAATATTCTGAAAACATAACAAAAGTTCTGCGGAATTGTTCCGTTTTCGGAACGATCACTCGTCCTCCGCGTGCCGCTCGGGGACCTTTTTGAGGTCGTACGGCGTCGACTGATAGACGAAATAGTTCAGCCAGTTCGTGTAGAGCAGATTCCCGTGCGCGCGCCAGTTCACGATCGGAGGCTTCGCCGGATCGTCGTCCTCGTAGTAGTTCTCCGGCACGTGGATCGGGAGTCCGGCCGCGACGTCCCGGCGGTATTCCGCGTCGAGCGTCAGGGGATCGTATTCCGCATGGCCCATGACGAAGAACTGCCGCTTCTTCTGCGCGTAGATGATGTGAACGCCCGCTTTTTCGGAGGACGCGAGAATCTTCAGCTCCGGGCACGCCTCGATGGCCGCGCGGCTCACCGTCGTGTGGCGGGAATGCGGGACATAGAAGACGTCGTCAAAGCCGCGCAGGAGCATGGAGCGCGGATAATCCGCCCGGTGCGGGAAGACGCCGAAGAGCTTTTCGGGGAGAGGTTCCTTGCCGATGCCGTAGTGATAGTACAGTCCGGCCTGCGCGCCCCAGCAGATGTGCATGACGGAGTGGACGTGCTCCTCGCTCCAGCGCATGATCCGGCAGAGCTCGTCCCAGTAGTCGACCTCCTCGAAGGCGAGATGCTCCACCGGCGCGCCCGTGATGATGAGCCCGTCGAAGTTCTCGTCCTTCACGTCGTCAAAGGTCTTGTAAAAAGCCAGAAGATGATCCATCGCGGTGTTCGCCGCCACGTGCGAGGCGGTGCGGATGAGCGTCAGCTCGATCTGGAGCGGCGTGTTCCCAAGGACGCGGCAGAGCTGGGTCTCCGTCTCGATCTTTTTCGGCATGAGATTGAGGAGAAGGATGTGCAGAGGTCGGATATCCTGCGTGATCGCGCGCGTCTCCGTCATGGCGAAGATATTTTCGTCCGCGAGGGTCTGCACGGCGGGAAGATCGTTCGGTATCTTGATGGGCATGGGAATACCTCCGGTGATGGGGAGCTTTTTTTATTCTGCCGCGGCGGCGAGGGCGGCGTTGATGTCGGCGAGGAGGTCGTCGGCGTCTTCGAGGCCCACGGAGAGGCGGACCAGATCGGCAGAGACGCCCGCGGCGAGGAGTTCGTCGTCGTTCATCTGGCGGTGCGTCGTGGTCGCGGGATGCAGGCAGCAAGAGCGCGCGTCGGCGACGTGGGTCTCGATGGCGACGAGGCGCAGGGACTCCATGAACCGTCCTGCTGCCGCGCGGCCTCCCCGGACGCCGAAGCTGATGACGCCGCAGGTGCCGTTCGGCATGTATTTCTGCGCGAGTGCGTAATCCTTCGAGGAGGGCAGGCCGGGGTAGTTGACCCACGCGACCCGCTCATCCGCCTCGAGGAACCCGGCGATCTTCTGCGCGGAGGCACAGTGGCGCGCCATGCGGACGTGCAGGCTTTCGAGCCCGAGGTTCAAGAGGTACGCGCTCATCGGGGAGGGCGTCACGCCGAGGTCCCGCATGAGCTGGGCCGTGGCCTTGGTGATGAACGCGCCGCCCTGTCCGAATTTTTCGGCGTAGGTGATGCCGTGGTAGCTTTCGTCCGGGGTGCAGAGGCCGGGGAATTTGTCCGCATGCGCCATCCAGTCGAACCTGCCGGAGTCGATGATCGCGCCGCCGACCGCGGAGCCGTGGCCGTCCATGTACTTGGTGGTGGAGTGGGTGACGATGTCCGCGCCCCATTCGAACGGGCGGCAGTTCACTGGGGTGGGGAAGGTGTTGTCGACGATCAGCGGAACGCCGTGACGGTGCGCCGCCGCCGCGAATTTCTCGATGTCGAGGACGTTCAGGGCGGGGTTGGCGACCGTTTCGCCGAAGACGAGCTTCGTTTCCGGGGTGAAGGCCGCTTCCAGCTCTTCCTCGGTGCAGTCCGGGGAGACGAAGGTCGCGCGGATCCCCATCCTCTTCATCGTGACGGCCAGCAGGTTGTAGGTGCCGCCGTAGATCGCGCTCGAGGAGACGACGTGGTCCCCCGCGGAGCAGAGGTTGAACATCGCGAGAAAGCTCGCCGCCTGTCCCGAGGAGGTCAGCATCGCGGCGGTGCCTCCCTCGAGGGCGGCGATCTTCGCGGCGACATGGTCGCAGGTCGGGTTCTGGAGGCGGGAATAGAAATAGCCGCTTGCTTCGAGGTCGAAGAGCGCGCCCATCGCATCGCCTGTGTCATATTTAAAGGTGGTGCTTTCGATGATCGGGATCTGCCGGGGTTCGCCGTTCTTCGGGGTGTACCCGGCCTGTACGCATTTGGTGCCGATGCCAGCCATGGGGGAATTCCTCCTGTGATGCAGAGTGTATGGATTTCAGAGAGCATTATAGCACATTCCGCGGGAAAGTGCAACATGAAAACGGAAATCGGCCCGACGGCCGATTCCGGGGATGGATTTTGAACGGTGGGGGATCAGAGCATCTTCGCCCGCAGCTCTTCGGGGGAGAGCGGGGAGAGATCGGCGGGGGCGACGTCGAAGACCGTCTGGCAGCCCGTGACGCCCCGGCCGCGCATTTTGAACAGCGCGCGGGCGAAGGCGACGAGGACGGACGCCGTGAACTCGGGGTTCGAATCGAGCTTCAGGGAATACTCGATGACGTGCCGGTTCTCGCCGTTCCAGCCGGTCTTGCCGGTGCGGATGACGCTGCCGCCGTGGGGGATGCCGCGGTGATCGCGGAGAAGCTCCTCTTCCGTGATGAAGTTCACGGTCGTGTCGTATTCGTCGAAGTAGTGCGGCATGGTCTTGATCTCGCGCTCGATGCGGCCGAGGTCCGCGCCTTCTTCCGCGACGACCCAGCATTCGCGGGTGTGCTTTTCGCGGACGGTGAGAGTCGGATTCTCTCCGGCGCGCACCTTCGCGAGGGCTTCGGGGACGGGAACGGTGTACTGCCGGGCGTCCTTCACCCCGTCGATGCGGCGGATGGCGTCGGAATGGCCCTGACTCACGCCGCGTCCCCAGAAGGTGTAATCCGCGCCGTCCGGGAGGATCGCCGACGCATAGAGGCGGTTCAGCGAGAACATGCCGGGATCCCAGCCCGCGGAGATGAGGGCGATGTGTCCGCTCTCCGACGCGGCGGCATCGACCCGGGCGAAGTGCTCCGGGATGGAGGCGTGCGTGTCGAAGCTGTCGACGACGTTGAAGTTCGCGGCGAGGGCGGGGGTCATCGCGGGCAGATCGGTCGCGCTGCCGCCGCAGATCACGAGAACGTCGATCTGATCCTTATATAGGAGGATATCGTCGGCGGGATATACCGGGACGTCGGTGTGCGGGCGGACGGCGGCGGGGTCGCGTCGGGTGAAGATGCCGACGAGGGAGGCGTCCGGGGCTGCCGTGACGGCGCACTCCACGCCGCGTCCGAGATTGCCGTAACCGTAAATGGCGATTTTCATAGGCTGATGCTTCTTTCTCCGGGATCACCGGTCATGGATCATGCGGTTCATATCGTAGAGGCCCGCGGGTTTCCCCTCGAGGAACGCCGCCGCGGCGAGGGCTCCTTCCGCGAACAGGGCGCGGCTGTGGGCCTCGTGTTTGAGTGTGATCGTCTGATTCTGCGTGCCGACGAGGACTTCGTGCTCGCCGACGATGTTCCCCATGCGGATGGCGTGGATGCCGATCTCGTCCGGGGTCCGCTTGCCGTAGCCCGCGCGCCCGGGATGGAAGGTCGCCGAAGGCCGGACCTCGCGGATGGCATCGGCCAGCAAGAGGGCCGTCCCGCTCGGTGCGTCGAGCTTGCGGTCGTGATGCTTTTCCACGATCTCGATTTCCGCGTCCGGGAACGCCGCCGCCGTCTGCTTCGCGAGCTCGACGAGGAGCGCGATGCCGACGGACATGTTGGCGGAGCGGAACACCGGGATCTTCTCCGCGGCGCCGGGGATCGCGGCAAGCTCCTCCTCCGTCTGTCCGGTGGTGGCGAGGATGACGGGGAGGGAATACTTCACGGCAAAGGCGAGCAGGGCGGGGGTCGCGCTGTGATGGCTGAAATCGACGACGCACGGGTGATCCGCGAGATCGGCGGCGAAGAGGGTCTCGGCCTCCTCGAAGGATTTCGCGCACGGGACGGCCGTGTTCTCCGCGAACGGGTCGATCCCGCCGAGGAGGGAGGTCCCGCGGTATCCGGCTCCGGCGAGGCGCGCGACTTCCGCACCCATGTGTCCGCCGAGGCCGCTCACAAGAATCTTCATCGCGTCACCTCACCAGGGAGATGCCGGCTTCCCGCATCAGGGCGACGAGCTTTTCCTCGTGCTCCTCCTCCATCGGGGTGAGCGGGAGGCGCAGACAGTTCTCGCCGAAGCCCATGCGGCTCATCGCGGCCTTGACGGGGATCGGGTTGACCTCCGAGAAGAGCGCGTTGATGAGGGGCAGGTATTTCAGCTGCATGTCCCTGGCCGCCTTCACGTCGCCGTCGAGGAAGAGGCGGCACATGCGGGACGTCTCCTTCGGAAGGAGATTCGAGAGGACGGAGATCACGCCCACGCCGCCGAGCGAGAGGATCGGGACGATCTGGTCGTCGTTGCCGGAGTAAAGGTCGATCCGATCTCCGCAGAGCGCGGCTTCCTCGGCGATCTGGGAGATGTTCCCGCTCGCCTCCTTGACGCCGACGATGTTCGGGTGGTTCGAGAGCGCGGCGAGGGCGGGGGGCAGGAGATTGCACCCGGTCCGGGAGGGGACGTTGTAAAGGATGCAGGGCTTCGATGAGGCGTCGGCGATGGCGGTGAAGGATTCGACGAGGCCCCGCTGGGTCGCCTTGTTGTAATACGGCGTGACGAGGAGCATGGCGTCGCAGCCGACCTCGCAGGCGTATTTCGTCAGATCGATCGCGTAGGCGGTGTCGTTCGAGCCGGTGCCGGCGACGACGGGGACGCGTCCGCGGATCTGCTCCGACGCGAATTTGAGGACGGCCCGGTGCTCCTCGTCGGAGAGGGTCGAGCCCTCTCCCGTGGTCCCGGCGATGACGAGGGCGTCGATCCCCTCGGCGATCTGCCATTCGATGAGATCGGCGAACGTCCCGAAGTCCACCCCGTCCTTCGTGAGGGGGGTGACGAGAGCGGTGCCGGCTCCGGTGAAGACGGTGTTTTTCATGCGCGTGAACCTCCGTTGATGTGCGGGTATAAAAAAGAGACAGCGGACGGCGCTATCTCACCCTCAGGGATGCCGATAGCGCTCCGCGCGGACCCGGGCGGGATCCGAGCGACAGCAGGACGGATGTTCTCCGCCGTGCCAGCGAAACGCCCCGACCGGGGGATGCGTCCGCTTCGGCGCCGGTCCCTTTCCCGCGCGGCCCGGTCGGCCGGATTTCGCGGTACTCTTGGCGCGGCGCGCCTCTATCTCTTGTATATTCATGCATATTGTACCACGCGCGGAGGAGCTTGTCAAGCACCCCGGCGCAATTTCGCGCGAATCCCCGTTTTACACGAAAAAACTTTCCCGTTTTTTGCATTTTTATTTCTTTTGACCGCCGGACCTTGACAAATTAAAGAAGCTTTGCTAAAATGGGGTGTAGAAGAGAAAAGACGGCTGAACGGCCGGAAAAAGGAGCATGATCATGAAACATAACCGCCTGACGCGCCTCCTCGCCGTCCTCCTCGCCGCCGTCCTCCTCGCGGGATGCGGGAAGGGGAAGAAGACGGAGGATGCGGAGAAGACCGGAGACCCGAACACCCTCACGCACGTCTGGCGGGGAAGCGCGCTCCCGATGCCGGAGGGGCTGACCATCAGCGGAAGCGTGCAGCCTGTGTGGGATCCCGAGAGAGGGGTCCTGACGTGCGCCGCGCTCCGGGGCGAGCAGGTGAACGACGAGGAGGGGTACTACGACTACGACATCGTGCACGCGACGCTCGTGGAGACCTCGCCGGACGGCGTGCTCTCGGAGCGCCCCGGCATCCTCCCGGACGGCAATCTCACGGGCTTTTTCCGCGAGAACCGGTTTTTCTGGCTCTCGCAGGAGGTGACGGAGAACTCCTACCGCGTCATGCTCCAAAGCGTCGATCTCGACACGGGGGAGACGACTGCCGGGGACGATCTCGTGCCGCTCTTTTCGGAGCCGGGGGTCCTCTATTACACCTTCGCGGTCGACGGGGACGGGGATTTCTGGTTCACGAACGGACGGGAGATCATCGCCGTGACGCCCGCGTGGACACGCCGCGCGTCGATCCCCGTGCGCTCCGGCGAAGCGCAGGACATCCTCACGTCGCGGGACGGGCGCGTCTGGATCGCCGCAGCCGGGAACGGCAGAGGGATCACCGTCTCGTCCGCGGACAAGGAGACCGGCACTCTCCGCCCGGCGATCACGAACCAGACGGCGACGCGCGTGATGGAAGGAAACGGGGAATGGCTCTTCTTCTTCGTGGACCATGAAGGCGTCAAGGGCGTCCGGGAAGAGAACGGGAACCTCGTCATGGAGGAGGTCGTGAACTATGACAACTCGGCGATGGATTACCATACGATCACACCCGTCGCGCTCTTCGACGGGGACGTGATGCTTGCGGTGCGCTACGACCCGAATACGGGCTTCATCCACGGGATCGTACCGGCGGAGGCGCTCTTCTGCACCCGGGCGGAGGACATCGATATCTCCCGGCTGAAGACCATCACCGTCGCCTATACGGACACTCTCAGCCCCGCGATGACCGCCGCCGTGAACCGGTTCCGCGAGGAGCACGTCGATTTCCGCGTCGAGCTCGAGGACTGGACGGACAAGGGCACCCCGGGCACATGGGGAGGCGGCGCCGCGCGCATGACGCAGGACATCGTCACGGGGCTCTACAAGCCGGATATCCTGTACAGTGCGACCTCGAACACCGAAGGGAGCGACACGGCTGTCTACATCCAGCAGGCGTACGCGAAGGGATTGTACGTCGATCTTCTCCCGTACCTCGAGGCGGACGGGCTGGCGTACGATCTCTTCGGCTCGGTCAGGCGCACGTTCGACGACGGAGAGGGCGGGATATGGGGCCTCGCCTCGCATGTGATGATCGACGAGGTCTTCGTCTCGACGCCGGAGCTGCTCGGACCGTATGCGGAGAAAGGGTACTGGAACCTTGCGGAATTCCTCGATTTCATCGAAACCCGCCCGGAGGGGACCGAAGCATACAACCACCTGACGCAGACGACGCTGCCGTCCTTCTGCGAGGGCGCCTTCCGCGGCTTCATCGATCTCGAAACGGGGACCTGCTCCTTCGACAGCCCGGTGTTCGTGCGCTATCTTGAGCTGCTGCGATCCCTGCCGACGGAAACCGACTACGAGCGGCACTCACCCTACGTCTCCCTCGACGGCAACGAGCTCGCCGAGCTGCGCTTTGCCGGAAAGCTCGCGCTGTCCCGGACAAAGAAGCTGGTGTTCGGGCAGACGCTCGCCGTTCACTACGGCATGAAGGATCCCGTCCTCATCGGGAATCCCTCCCCGGACGAGCGGCGCGGCGCGGGCATGGAGCTCGTTCTGCGGGACGTGTGCGTGATCCTCGACACCTGTGAGGAGCGGGACGCCGCGTGGGCGCTTTTGCGCAGTCTCTTCGACGCGGACAGCCTGAACGGCGCGCCGGCGCTTCATTCCGGGTTCCGCGAGGCGGCGGAGGAACTCTACGCGAGAGAATACGTGAGCTATTTCGACTGCAGCGCGCCCTCGTACAGCCATATCCTCTGGGACGACATGAAGCCGACCGATCCCGCGGCGCTTCCGCATCCCGGCGTCGTCACCCGCTTCACGCCGGAGGACACCGCCCGCATGGAGGAGGTCTTCGAGAACGCCGGGAGCCCGCTTGCCGAGCGCTGGAACGACGCCGCCGTCAAGATCGTCCGCGAGGAGATCTCGGCGTTCCTCGGCGGTGTCGGTACGGCGGAGGAATGCGCCGGAAAGATCCAGTCCCGGGCGTCGATCTACCTTGCGGAGCAGCATTGATCCCGCCGGTTTTTTGCAGGATGACCGCGCGTTTCCGTCAAAATGTTCATATCATGACGTATATTCGCCCGAATGTGTCGTTTCGGTGACCAAATTTCATCCTCCATGAAAATATCTTGAATTTAATCTTGACTTCCGAGCGATTTCTTGCTATAATACATTGTAATGCAATACGTTTTTTCCTTTTTCCCGTGAGGATTCGGAAAAGCCGTATTCATTCGGTTCTGAAGGCGCGTCAATGTGCGGATGCGCCGTCGGATATCTTTACCGGCTCGGACCGCCCATGCCGTTCTTCGCGGAACGCGGACGGAAACCGGACGGCCAAAAATTTTACGGAGGATGAAAAAACCATGAAACTGCACAGTAGAATAATCAGCTTCGTGCTGGCTGTTCTCATGCTCTCCGCGCTGGCGCTCACCGGATGCGGAAGCTCCAAGCCCGCCGGGCAGGTCATCATCGGTACCAGCACCGAAGCAAGCGGCGACTGGTCCCATGCTGCGTTCGGCTCCAACAATGCGACGGACAGCTCCGTTCTGACGCTGACCGACGACTGCGCAACCGTTGCTTCCGACCAGAACGGCGACTACGTTCTCAACGATTCCGTCGTCGCGAAGAACGGCTACACCAGAACCGAAGATGCGGACGGCAACGTCACCTACACCTTCAAGATCAAGGAAGACCTCGTGTTCAACAACGGCGACCCGATCAAGGCCGAGAACTTCCTCGCCTGGTCTCTCTTCGCTCTCTCCAAGGTCGGCGCCGAAATGGGCACCACCACTGCCGGATACAACTCCATCCCCGGCGGCGACAAGTACAGAGCGGGCGAATCCAACATTCTGCCCGGTCTCCGTCTCCTCGGCGAGTATGAGTTCTCCATGACTCAGCTCAAGACCGGTTACGACGGCAACACCTACCTGCCCTACTACTACGACCTCGCGTATGCTTCTGCCCGTGCCGTGAACCTCACCTACTGGTTCGGCGAAGGCTGGCATGTCAAGGATGACGGCGAAGGCGCTTACCTCGTCAACGACAACGGTCTCGAGTTCACGATGGACAACATCGCCGATACCTTCACCGCTGCCCAGTACGCCACCTCCGACCGCGTCACCGCCGGCCCGTACAACCTTGTCAACTTCGACAAGAGCGCGAATGAAATCACCCTCGAAGTCAACCCGAACTACTGCGGCAACTTCGAAGGCCAGAAGCCCGGCATCCAGAAGGTCATCATCGTGAAGACCGAAGATGACACCGTCATCGACACCATCGCCACCGGCGGCATCCAGATCTACTCCGGCATCTCGGACGGCGACCAGATCAATGCGATCTACGACCTCATGGACAACGGCACCATCGATTCCAAGTTCTGCGAATACGACAGAGCCGGTTACGGCTACTTCGCATTTGCCTGCGACCTCGGCCCCGCTCAGTACACTGAATTCCGTCAGGCCGTCGCGCACCTCCTCGACAGAAACGAATTCGCGAACACCTTCTGCCAGGGCTACGGCTCCGTCGTTCACGGCCCGTACTGCACGGCGTTCACCATGTACGAAGACTCCAAGAAGTTCATCGCGAACAACATCGACACCTATGACTACAGCGTGGAAGACGCAGTCGCCCTCCTGAAGCAGATCGGCTTCGTGTACAACGAAGACGGTTCCGACTATGTGGACGGCTCCGGCAAGCTCCGCTACAAGAAGGTTACCGCTGCGGAAGCGCAGAACTATGAATCCTTCTGCAAGACCGTCGGCGGCGACACCCTGATGCCCGCGCTCCTCAACTGGGCTTCCTCCGATGGCAACCCGGTCTCCGACCTGCTCGTGACCATGCTCGCCAACGGCGCCGGCACCAAGCAGGCAGGCGTTGAGATTCGTCAGAACGTCATGACCTTCGCGGAACTGATCAACTACATGTATCGTCAGGATGCCTACGGCCTCGGCGGCGACTACTCCGTCCCGACCTACAACATGTTCAACCTGGCGACTGGCTGGAACTCCGGTGCGTATGACTTCTCCTTCGACTTCACCACCGACCCGGCTTACATCGCGGATGGTTACAACACCACGCACTGCTACGACGAGCAGCTCGACAAGCTCTCCATGGATATGGTTTACGGCGTCGAACCCGGCGACTATAAGACCTACCTTGACAAGTGGCAGCAGTTTGTTGACCGCTACAACGAGCTCCTCCCGCAGGTCCCGCTGTACTCCAACATCTACCATTCCGTGTACCCGAACACCATCAAGAATTATCAGGAAGGTCCGTTCTGGGGCTACGAAAACGCGATCCTCTACGCGAAGTACATCGGCGACTGATTCTCTGAATCGATTTTGAACCGGTACTGAATTTTACAGGCAGTCGGGAGGGCTTCCTTCTCACGGGGGAAGCCCTCCGATTCCCTTCTCCTCATGCTGCGGCAAGAGGCTGAAAATAATTTCCTCCTTCCGGCGCACATCGGAAAGGGAGAAAATTATTCTTGGCCTTTCGCCATTTTTATGCCCGGACGTGCGGTTTGCGGCCGATCGCGCCGGATGACCGCGCCTGACAAGCGCAGGTGTGGTTCTTTTTCATTCTTAACCAAAACCACGGAGGCAGACGGGATATGAAGAAATATCTCCTGAAGCGCATCGTGTACCTCATCATCGTGTTCTTCGTCGTGTCGCTGATGATGTACATGATCTACAACCTGATTCCGAGCGATCCGGCCCTCGTGCAGATGGAGCCGCTCCGGAAATCTCTCAAGCCTGACGACTGGCTGCGGCAGTACCAGGAGCTGCGGCAGAAACTGGGTCTCAACGACCCGCTGATCGTGCGCTACGCCCGCTGGATGGGATTTGCCCGGGATGTCGACGGCACCTTCAACGGCATGCTGCAGGGCAACTTCGGCTATTCCATCAGCTATAAACGCAACGTGACCGAGATCGTCGGCGTTCCGATGCAGAATTCCATCATTCTCAACCTGGTCTCCACGATCATCACGCTCGCGCTCACGATCCCGCTCGGCATCTACTGCGCGGTCCATGCCCGCAAGGCGACGGACAACGCGATCCAGGCGTTCACGGTCGTCGGCTATTCGCTCCCGACCTTCCTCATCGGTATCCTCTTCATTTACATCTTTGCCGTCCTCCTCGGCTGGTTCCCGACCGGAGGCGCGAAAACGCCCGGCGCTACCTACACGGGTGTGATGGAGTTCCTCGACCGGATGCATTATATGGCCCTGCCCATCATCGTGTTGGTGTTCACCGGCCTCGCCGGCATGACCCGTACCGTCCGCGCCGCGATGATGGATACCCTCAGCCAGGACTACATCCGCACCGCGAGAGCGAAGGGCCTGAAGGAAAAGGTCGTCATCTACTCGCACGCGTGGCGCAACGCCCTCCTGCCCGTCTCCACCTCCATCATGGGCTGGATGATCGGCGTCTTCACGGGCGGCTCCCTCGTCATCGAGAACACCTTCTCCCTCAACGGCACCGGCCGTCTCTACTGGGCCGCGCTGACGACCACGGACTATGAGCTCGTGCTCGCCATGCAGATGTTCTACACCCTCGTCAGCCTCGTGGGCGTGCTCCTCACCGACCTGAGCTATACGCTGGTCGACCCGCGCGTCCGCATCGATAAGTAAGAAAGGAGCCGCAGAAATGGATCACAACAAAAACAACGGCTCCGTGCGCTCCGATAGCGCAGCCGAAAGGAAGGAATTCTTCCTCGTCCGCTGGATCCGGCGCCTCTTCTTCCCGCATAAGGAGCTGGACATCTACGCCGAGGAACAGATGCAGAGCCCGATCCGGGTGGTCGTGCGCAACTTCTTCTCCAAGCCGATCGCCGTCACCTCCCTCATTGTCTTAATCATCATCGCTCTCTTCGTCTTCATCGCGCCGAACTTTGTCACCCTCGACCTCGGCGAACAGGACTCCACCCTCGTCTTCGTCTCCCCCGGCTATTCCATGCTGAAGGTCCCCGCACAGCTCCAGAAGAACGGCGTCGCGGACATTGCCGTCGGCAACAACTTTTCCGTCGCCGCGGACAAGGACGGGAACGTCTATGTCTGGGGCAAGCACAGACTGACGAAGATCATCGACCTCGCCGAAGTGCCCGAAGAGGTGCATAACGCGAAGATCGTCAAGGTCGCGGCCGGCGCGGACCATGTGCTGGCGCTTGACGACCGGGGAACGGTCTATGCGTGGGGCAACAACCGCCTCGGCCAGACGCGCCTTCCGTCGGAGCTCACCGCCAACAACCGCAGTCACAACTTCAACATCAAGGAGATCCACGCCTCCAACCAGTTCTCCGTCATCGTGACGGATGACGGCCGCGCGATCACGTGGGGCAACGACAACCTCGCCCAGATCGAATACGACGCCGAACAGTTCGACGGCCGTGTCGTCAGCGCGGCGGTCACCAACTTCACCTACGTGCTCCTCCTCGACGACGGTTCCGTCGTCAACCCCTGCTTCTCCGCGAAATTCACCGTACAGAAGATCCCGGTAGAGGCGCAGAGCGGCGTCAAGTCCATCGTCGGCACGACCAACACCGTCGCCGCGATCAAGGACGACGGCTCCCTCTTCATTTGGGGTGCGCCGACCAAGGGTGAGAACAACATTCCCGCGTTCTCCTCGCCGGTCAAGAAGGTCGCCGGCGGCCGGTATCACCTGACCGCGCTCCTCGAGGACGGCTCCGTCGTCTCGTGGGGCGGCAACCGCTACAAGCAGATCGAGGTCCCCGCGGACATCGGCGACGTCGAAGAGATCTATGTCGGGTCCTTCCAGAACTACGCCGTGGATAAGGACGGCTCGATCCGCACCTGGGGCCTCAAGGGCTTCCTGCTCGGGACCGACGGTCTCGGACGCGACGTCTTCGCCCGCCTCGTGAACGGCGGCAAGATGACGATGACCATCGGCGCGCTCTCCGTCGTCATCGAGATGATTATCGGCATCATCCTCGGCGGCGTCGCGGGCTATTTCGGCGGCGTCGTGGATATGCTCATCATGCGCATTGCGGAGGTCGTCTCCTCCATGCCGTTCATCCCCATGGCGATGATCCTTTCCGCCGTCATGGGCACCCGCGTCTCGGTCGAGCAGAGAATGTACATCATCATGGTCATCCTCGGCATCCTGTCGTGGCCGGGCCTCTGCCGTCTCGTCCGCGCGCAGATGTTCGCGCAGCGCGAGATGGAATACGTCGTCGCCGCGAAGGCGCTCGGCATCAAAGAATCGAAGATCATCTTCAGCCATATCATCCCCAACGTCATGTCCGTCTGCCTCGTCTCCATCACCCTCGCGTTCGGCACGTCCATGCTCACCGAAGCGTCGCTGTCCTACCTCGGCTTCGGCGTTCCGCTCCCGACCCCGACCTGGGGCAACATGCTGGACAACGCGAAGAACTCCATCGTCATCCAGAACTACTGGTGGAACTGGCTCTTCGTCGGCGCGATCTTCGGCGTCGCCTGTATCTGCATCAACCTGATCGGCGACGGCCTGCGTGACGCCCTCGACCCGAAGGCCAACGGAAGATAAGGAGGAACATCATGGCAGAGAATAACGAAAACAAATTCTTACTGGAAGTCAAGGACCTCCATACCTTCTTCACCACCCGACGCGGCATCGTCAAGGCCGTGAACAACACCTCCTACAGCGTCAAGGAGGGCGAGACCCTCGGCATCGTCGGCGAGTCCGGCTCCGGGAAGAGCGTCACTATGCTTTCCGTCATGAAGCTGTTGCCGGATTATGCCAAGATCACCGCCGATAAGATCGAATTTGACGGCGAGGATA
>JAFYBI010000323.1 GCA_017540285.1 Clostridia bacterium
GACCGACAGCTACTACGATCCGATCACCAAGACCACGCAGAAGGTCACGACCGCCCACTCGAAGACGGAGGAAACCGATTACGGCACCTTCACCTTCCGTGACGGCGTGATCCGCCTGCCGTACTACGAAACGGACGACACGACGTCCGGCTACACATTCCGCATCAAATTCGTCGATCCCACCAACGGCCACCCCTACGAGCGCAGCATGTCGGCGAGAAAGCCGAACTACAGCACGTATGATCCCGGTACGCAGGTCGCGTATCCCGAACTCCGCGTCATCCGTGAAAAGGAGGACAAGGATCAGTACGCACCGTTCCTTCCCGGCGAGAAAGCTTCCTTTGAAGTGATCAACGCGGGCGAGGTGAGCACCCTGTTTGTCTATGCGAACGCGGACGAAATCCTCGACGTGCTCGTCTCTGCTGAGAACGTTTACACAGCGGCTTTTGAAGATAAAGCGATCCCCATGGCGCGCCTGTACGTCGTCTCCGCCGATCGCGAGATCTCTGCGGCGGCCGCTTCCTTCACGTACGATCTCATGTACGACTACGAGTCCCTCAATCTGCTCAACGTTGAGGTGAAACCGGAGAAGACGAAAGCCCTCCCGGGCGAGGAAATGGACGTCACGCTCGTCGTGACCGACCTTGACGGCAAACCGGTCCGCAACGCAGAAGTCGTGCTTTCCGTCGTGGACGAATCCTGCTTCGCGCTCGGCGCGCAGACGCTGGACAAGAGCACTCCTCTGCAATCCATCATGGCATTCCGCATGCCGCGCGGCTCTATCAACTCCTTCTACCGCGTCTTTGACTTCTACGCCCTGAGCGGCAGCAAGAACGGCTACGCCGAGACTGTTGACGGAGTCCGCATGATGGCCAAGGCGTCCGCCGCCATGCCTGCCGCGACGACTACCGCCGCCATGGCGATGAAGGATATGACCGGCGGCGCGATGAACGAAGCCGCCAACGATCCCGGCTACGTCCGTGAGGTTTTCTCGGACAACCCCTTCTTCGTCACCGCCAGGACCGACAGCAGCGGCGCGGCAGTGGTCCGCTGCAAGATGCCGGACAACATCACGACATGGCGCCTTTCCGCCATCGCTTCCGCCCGCGAGAAGGTAAACGAGACTCCCGTTGACGTTCTTCTCGGCGCCGCGAAGGATGCGATCGTCGTCACGCAGCCGTTCTTCCTGACGACGACGGTCGGCAGCGTCTTCATCACCGGCGACGACATTTCCGTCGGTGCGAAGGCAAGCGGCGTCGGCACGTTCGAGGACGTTGCTCTCACCGCGAAGCTGTATGATAAAAAAGGTACGCTTCTCGCTGAAAGATCCGCGAAGGCGCTGAAAGACCACTACGCACAGTTCAATCTCGGCAAGGTCCCGGCGGGCGACTATACCGTCCTCGTTTCCGCGTCTGCGGATGGCTATGCGGACAACATCCGCAATGCCTTCACCGTGATCGACAGCGCGATCCTGCTCCGTGTGAACAAGATCATCACACCCGAAACGGCACATGCCCTGAATCCGACCCTCTATCCCGTGACGCTCTCGTTCTACGACGGCTCGAATACCCTTGTCGGCTCCGCCGTCAGCGAGATCATGCGCATGCGCAATAACCGCACCGACTCCAAAGCGGCTTACGCCGCCGCTCTGCTCGTCTGCCAGAATCTCTGGGGCGCCGTCTCCCTGTACGATCAGGAGGTCAGGAACGTCCTTTCTGAGCTGAACGCCTCATCCGGCGGCTGGGGCATCTACGATTACGCCGAGCAGGATCCGGTCGTCACCGCGAAGATCCTCCTCCTGCTCGCCGACCAGCTTTCCTACTCCCGCAAGGAGTACGCCGCGAAGTATCTCGAGAGCGCAGTCACCTCGTCCGATGACGCCCGCACCGTCGCCGCCGCCCTCATGGGACTCGCGGCCGCGGACCGTCCCGTCCTCCCCGATCTGAACTACATGCTCGCGCACTTCTCCGAGATGAACAACGCTACACCTGCAGCGAAGCTCTATCTCTCCGCCGCTTTCGCGGCTGACGGTGACGCCGCCGCCGCGCGCAAACTCTACGACGAAGTCGCAAAGGATCTCCGCAAGACGAAAGACAACGAGACCTGCTTCGCCGGCGACACGCTCGAAGACACGCTCGCGCTCACCTACGCAGCCCTCCTGAGCGCAACTTTGACAAATGCCGAAGATGCTGCGGAGCTTGAATCCTACCTGGTCCGCCGCGATTCCGCGTATGAGCTCTACTCCCTTGAGCACGCAATTTTTGCGGCTGCCTATGCACCGACAAAATACGAGCCCAAGACGCTGAAATACTCCCTGAACGGGGAAGAGAAGACCCTTGAGATCGGCAGATACTCCCGCTGCCTGTCCATGAACCGCGAAGAGTACGAGTCCTTCAAGGTCATTTCCGCTTCCGACGGGATCCTCGTCCGCGCCATGTACTGGGGCACGCCCGAAGAGGCCGACTGCCTGACGGCGAAGGACGTCACACTGACGAAGTCGATCGCTCCCGTGAGCGGCAAACCTGGCTTCTACCGCGTCACGATCCGTGTCTCCGGCAAGACCGACGCGGACTCCTACTACGCGACCCTCACCGACCTTCTTCCCACCGGTTCCCGCTTCGTGAGACTGGAGAAATCGAGCTTTGAAGCCGCGAACAAGGGCGTCTACGGCTGGATCTATGAGTCCGACGGCGAGATGCACGGCTACGTCTATGTCAGCAACTACCAGCGCCCGACAACGGCCGGCAGGAGCGAGCGTTCCTTCGACGGTACCTTCACCTACGTCATCCGCGCTTATGCCAAAGGCGAATTCGTAGCCGAAAGCGCCTACCTGATCGACACCGCCACGAATACCGCGGCGATCAGCAAGCGCTCGAAGGTCGTCTTCGACTGATTTCCCCGCACCGTTCCTTCATTATTAATAAAAGGAACCTCCGCCGTCCCGCCTGAAAAGCGGGGCGGTTTCCATTTCCTCTGCGGATCCGCAGGGGAAACGTTACGGGATTTTTGCGCGCAATATTGCAACATTTCATATTAAGAGCCGTTTAATATTACGCCTTCATTGCAAAACAGGAAACCCTCTTGCAAAGAAAATATCGATGTGGTATACTACGCATGCGGATGAGGAGGGGAGTACTCTTCGACTCTTCCGTATAAAAAATATTTTTTATCACAAGGAGACAGAGAAATGAAAAAAATTCTCTCTCTCGTCCTTGCGATGGTCATGGTTCTCGGTCTGATTCCGGCGGTTTTCGCGCTGGAAGGCAGCACTGCGAGCAACCCGGATTATCAGGAAGCTATTGACTTCCTGGCAACCGTTGGCCTTTACAAGGGCGGCGTGCCCGCTGACGAGGACGTCACTCGTTGGCAGATGGCCCTCTTCGTGTCCCGCTTCATCACCGGCCAGCTCGATGATAAGTATTGGGAATACACGGACGAGGACAAGGACTCCGGCTTCACCGATATCGGCAAGCTCGAAGCTTACCAGATCGGTGCCGTTACCTTCGCTGCACAGGAAGGTATCGTAGTCGGCGTCGGTGAAAACAAGTTCGCTCCGAACGACAACGTCCAGTATCGTGACGCTATCACGATGATCGTTCGCGCGCTTGGTTTCAAGATGAAGGCTTCCCAGTATCCGTGGGGATACATCAACAAGGCGACCGAACTCGGCATCATCGGCGACAAGGCTCCCATCGTCATTAAGGACGTGGCCTACACAGACGCTATCGCCCGTGAGATCGTCGCTGCCCTCCTCTACAATGCGTTCTTCGCAAAAGTGGACGGCAAGACCGTTGCGGAAACCACTTTCGGCCTCGGCACTGATGTTGTCATCATCACCGCTACCGAAGATGCGTTCTACAACTACAACGACCGCAGAGTCACCAAGTCCGGCTACGTAGAATATGCTTCCATCGATGAGCAGGGCGAACCTGTCGGCCAGAGATACTACAATCCCATTGGCCAGTTCGGCTTTGCCAACAAGGCTGAAGCTACCGAGAACATCGGCAACTACTTCTACGTCACCTACCTCGACAACAAGCACGAGATCCTCGATTCCAAGTGCCTTGCTGAAGTTTACATGAACTTCGGTGACGAGGCTCAGGAAGTCACCAACCTCTACAGCGGCAAGCTGAAGATCGGTGACAAGACCTTCGCGATCGTCAACACCTACTCCGACCTCAACTACAACCAGGGCTACAACAACAACAACAACGAGATCAAGTACTACCTCGACAACGGTTCTTCTCCGTACATCGGCGCTGAGTACTATATCGGCTCGGACAACAACATTTATCATGTTGCGAACCCGAC
>JAFYBI010000324.1 GCA_017540285.1 Clostridia bacterium
CATAAAGGGGTACGGATTCCCACGTCAGGCGTCTCAAGACGCCTTCCTCGGAATGACACCTTTCAACGCAGCCGACAGACCGTTCGTTAAGCGGTCGCGCGAAATGGGCATCAAACGCATAAACGCGTGTCATTGCGAGGACTGAATTTCCGCGGTGCGGAAACTCTTGTGACGTGGCAATCCGTTTCCCCGGCAAGAGG
This sequence comes from Clostridia bacterium, assembly GCA_017540285.1. Taxonomy (GTDB): domain Bacteria; phylum Bacillota; class Clostridia; order Oscillospirales; family CAG-272; genus UMGS1696. The sequence goes on from JAFYBI010000324.1 coordinate 201, forward strand.
GAAGAAACCATGGAGAACGGCTGTTCGTTTCATAAAGAGGTACGGATTCCCACGTCAGGCGCCCGCGGACGCCTTCCACGGAATGACGACGGGCGGCGGGATCATTTCCGCATCCGGAACCCGTTTGCCAAGTATCCCATGATTCTTTACACAGTGACGTGTGAAGCGCAGCCACAATTCTGAATTCTGAATTCTGAATTCCGAATTCGCAAACCCTCTCCCGGAGGCCTTCGGATGGACTATCTGCTTCTTTTCGGCGCATGCGCGTTCTTTGCCCTGCAGTTCGTGTTCCAGAAGCTCTTCGAGCGGCGCGCGAAGGGCGGGATGTCCGTGTGCTTCTGGAACATCCTCGTCTCCGGCGCGGTCGCCGTCGTGTTCCTGCTTCTCAAATCCGGCCTGCCGGGACGCGTGAACCAGACCGCCTTCGGGATCGCCGCCCTGTACGCCGCCGCGGGACTTCTGTGCTCGGTCGCCGTGATCTGCGCGATGGCCGCGGGACCCGTCTCGGGCGTCGGGGTGTGGTGCCTGGCGGGCGGGATGATCCTGCCGTTCCTCTACGGCGTCCTCTGGCTGAACGAATCCGCGACGGTGTGGAAATGGCTCGGGATGGGCGTGCTCGCCCTCTCCCTCCTGCCGGCTGTGATGTGGGACGGGAAGCCGGATCGGTCCGGGGAGCGGCTCAGCGCGCGCTACGTCCTCTGGTGCGCCGTCGTCTTTCTGACCAACGGCTTCGTGAGCGTCTTCTCGAAGATGCATCAGATCTCCCCGTCGGCAGCCGGCGAGGATGCCTTCGTGCTGACGGGATCCCTTCTGCGGTGCGCAGCCGCGCTCGCGCTCCTCTTCGGCTCCGCCGCGCTCTCGGCAAAGCGGGGCGCAAAGAGGCCGCTGCGGGAGGCGTTTTACGACATCGGGCGGGCGGGGACGACGGGGAAGCTCTTCGCGATCCTCTGTGGATGCGCCGCGGCGTATTCCGTGATGAACACGCTCGGCAACCTGCTCTCCCTGCGCTGCATGAACACCCTCGACGCGTCGGTGCAGTTCCCGGTGCTCTCGGCGACGGTGACGGTCCTGACGGCGCTGTTCGGCGCGGTCTTCTTCCGCGAGAAGCTGCGGGGGCTGACCGTCCTCTCCCTGTTCTTCAACATCGCCGGCGCGGCTCTCATCGCGGCACCGCTGCCCGGCGCGTGACTTTCCGAATGACAACAACATATTTTTCGGAGGAATTATGACAGAGAAAAGGATCCTCCCGGTCGATCCGGCAAATGCCGACTCGCTTCAGGCGTTCGCCGAAAAGATCGGTCTGCCGGAGGACTTTACCACAGCGGCGGCGCCGCTTGCCGACCGGATCGCGGACTGCACGCCCCGTCAGCTTGCCGCGATCGCCGCGGATCCCGGGGATCCCCGCCCCGTCGGACGGCTTGCGGAGATGCTCGGCGAAGAGCGCGACCTCACGATGCTCGCCGTCGGGATCCTGCTCGGGATGAACGCCCACGCGCTGTACCGGGAACGCGGGATCGCCGACGAGGTTTATATCGCCTCCATGCGGGAGCTGACCGTCTGGTCGAAGACCTGCCTCCGGGAGCGCGGACACATCGGCTTTTATGAATGGGGCTGGTTCTGCAACTTCCTCCGGGCCGAGATCGTGCGCCTCGGACGGCTCGAATTCCACCGCGTCCGCTTCCATCCCGACAAAGACGCGTGGACGAAGAACGGGATCACCGTGAAGAAGGGTGACAGTGTCGTCAACATCCACATCCCGGAGGACGGGCCGCTCGATCCGGCGCTCGTGCAGGACGCCTTCCGGCGCGCCTACCGGTATTTCGGCTGCGAAGGCGTGCAGGCGTTCGTCTGCGATTCGTGGCTCCTCTGGCCGGGGAACTACGGCTTCCTCCCGGCGGATTCGAACATCCGCGCGTTCATGGACTGCTTCGACATCATCGGGCGCGACGACCGGCAGTGGGCCGGGGATCTCTGGCGGGTCTTCGGGCACCGGGAGAGCTACGACCCGGCGTCGCTCCCGCGGAATACGAAGCTGCGCCGCGCGATGGCCGATTTCCTCGCGGAGAACGGCGGCGTCACCGGCACGGGCTACGGCGTCTTTCTGTATGACGGAGAAAGGATTTTGTGATCGATGAAAACAGTCATTACCGACGGGTTTGCCGTCAATCCGGGGGATCTCTCCTGGGACTGGCTCCGGCAGTTCGGCGAGGTCGAGGTCCGCGACAAGATCACGGACGACATGGCCCCCGCCGTCATCGGGGACGCGGATTACGTCTTCACCAACCGCGTGAAGATCGGGCAAGCCGTGCTCGACGCCTGCCCGAACCTGAAATACGTCTCCGCGCTCGGCACGGGCTACGACATGATCGACGTGGCAGCCTGCCGTGCCAGGGGGATCGAGGTCTGCAACGTGCCGGGGTATTCGACGGCGTCGGTCGCGCAGGTGGCGTTCTCGCTGCTTCTGGCGCTGGCGTTCGATCTTCCGGCGTATGCCGCGATGGTCCGCGAGGGACACTGGACCGGCATCCCGGGCTTCCATTACGAGCTGGCGCGCTTCACCGAGCTCGACGGCAAGACCGCGGGCGTTTACGGCTGCGGCGCGATCGGCATGCGGTTTGCGGGGATCTGCCGGGCGTTCGGCATGCGCGTTCTCGCGACGCGGCGCACCAAGACCGACGGCGAGATCGACGGGATCCGCTTCGTCACGCCGGACGAGCTGCTCAGAGAGAGCGATTATATCTCCTTCCACTGCCCGCTGACGGACGAGACGCGCGGGATGGTCAACGCCGCCCTCCTCGCGAAGATGAAGGACGGCGCGGCGATCATCAACACCTCGCGCGGGGCGGTCCTCAACGAGGCGGACGTCGCCGAAGCTCTGAGGTCCGGCAAGCTCTCCGGCGCAGGGCTCGACGTCCTCGCGAAGGAGCCCGCCGACCCGGCGAATCCCTTGCTCTCCGCGCCGAACTGCCTCATCACGCCCCACTGCGCGTGGACGTCGAAGGAGGCCCGCACGCGGCTGATGAAGGTGCTCGAGGAGAACCTCGCGTCGTTCGTCAGAACGGGGAAGGGGATCAACCGGGTGGGGGCCGGGGAGTGAGTCTGATGCCCGTTTCGCCCGGCAGCTGAACGAACGGTCTTCCCGCTGCATGCAAAGGTGTCATTCCGAGGAAGGGCCCGGGGGCCCTGACGTGGGAATCCGTCCTCTTTCGCGAAAAGGCCCGCCGTTCTCCGCAGTCCCTCGTGCAGGGGAACGGATTGCCACGGGCTTCGCCCTCGCAATGACACAGGATATGCGGTGCGCATCCATGATCGTTTGCGCCGTCTCGTGTCCATGATGCAGAACAACACAGAGCCGCTGCACACTTCCGTTTTCGGGACAAGGGCAGCAGCTCTGTTTTTCCTTTTCTCCCATTCGCGTTGACACGCGCGCGGATTCGCGGTATAATACCTGCAGAACAACACAAAGGAGGCCGGACGGCATGATCGACATCGACGATGATCGCTTTGCGGAGCTCACGGCGTACTGCTGCGCCTCGAATAACGCGGCGGACGACAGGAGGCGGGCGGAGGCGCTCGGACTCGGCGGGAGGGACATCCTCGTCGCGCCGGGAGCCATCATCCGCATCCCGAAGGAACAGATCGGGCGGGACGTCTACATCGGGCTCTACTGCTATCTCAACGGCAACGTGACGATCGGCGATCACGCGCTGATCGGGCCGCACTGCTCCGTCGCCGCCGGGAATCACAAGTTCGATCCCGCGACGGGGTATTTCTCCGCGCGCACGGAGGGGGACGGGGACGACTCCATCGTCATCGGCGAGGGGACGTGGCTCGCGTCGAACGTCACCGTCACCGCGGGCGTCAAGCTCGGGCGGGCGAATCTCGTCTGCGCGGGCGCGGTGGTCACGAAATCCACGCCGGACTACGCCATCCTCGCGGGCGTCCCGGCGAAGATCGTCGGGCACATCGACCCGGAGACGGGCGTCTATCACTGGAATTCCCGGGAGGCGCGCGATGCACAGGCTTGAACAGCGGCGAACCGCGCCCGGACAGCTCTTTCCGTTCCCCGAGGACGGACGGCTCGTCGAGGAGAACCCGCCCTGCCTCTCGTGGCTGCGGGTCCCGGACGCGGAGGAATACACGGCGGTGATCTGCCGCGAAGGCCGCGAGATCTGGCGAGGGACGACGCGGGAGAACTGGATCGTGCCGGATCCGCTCCCCGGGCCCGGCGTCTATACCTGGGATCTCTTCACCGCGGACGCCTCGCGCGGCGAGCAGACCTTCACGCTGGCGGAGCGGCATGCCGTGATCCGCCGGGTGTCCGCCGCGGACTTTTACGACGCGATCCCCGACGAGCGTCCGCGCCATCTCTTCTTCGAATCCGATCTCGGCGCGCTGCGGGGGCGGGATGACGTCATCGAAGTCCTCCGCCGCAACATCCGCCAGGCATACGCCGACGGCATCCCGGACAGGCCGATGTTCCACCGGGATCCCGACGCCCTGCCGTACCGCGAGTATTTCGGGCGCTTCCGGGACTTCTGCGACCGCGACCTCATCGCCTGCGCGCTCGGATATGCCGTGCTCGGGGATGAGGACGCCGGGGCGCACGCGAAGACGCTCCTTCTGACCTTCTGCGACTGGAATCCCGCGGGGCCCTGCTCGCTCGTCGGGCGCTGGGGGGACGAGGTGGGCCTCTCGATGGCGCGCTGCCTGCCCTCCGCCCTCGATCTCCTCTGGCCCCTCCTCGATCCGAAGGAACGCGATTACGCCGCGCGGACGGTGCGGGCTTACGGGGAACAGTGCTTTGAGCGGCTCGAGCGGCTCGACTATCCGCAGAATCCCGGGAGCTCGCACGCCGGACGGGTCCCCGCGTATCTCGGCGAAGCGGCGGCGGTCCTCAAGGGCACGGGCGTCCAGAGCCGGGAGGAGGCCGTCCGCTGGCTCGACTGCGCGCTCGGCATCTACGGCGGGATCTTCCCGTATTACGGCACCCCGGACGGCGGCTGGGCGGAGGGTCCGTTCTACTGCACGTCCTACGTCAAGTGGTACCTGCCGTTCTTCTCGCTTGCCGAACGGTACGCCGGGGTGAATTTCCTCGAGCGGCCGTTTTATCAGCGGCTGACGCAGTTTCTTCTGCACTTCGCGGATCCGGCCTTCGAAAATCACCCGTTCGGCGACGGCTACTGGTGCGCGCCCGAGGACGAGGAATGGCCCGGCTTCTTCGCGCAGGATCCCCTCAGGGTCTATGCCGACCGCTTCGGCCCGGCGCTTGCCCGGCAGCGGGAGCGCGAGACCCCGAAGCCGGCGCTCTGGCGGCTGCACCTGCTCGATCTCTTCCTCCCGGACGGAAAGCGCCCCGAAGTCCCCCTCGCCGGAGAAGCGGAGGAGGCCGCCGTCTTCCCGGATGCGGGCTTCATCGCGCTGCACACCGACCTCGCCCATCCGGCGCGTGATTTCTGCGTGCTCGCGCGGGCGTCGAAGTTCGGCTCGGACAGCCACCGCCACCCGGATCAGGGGTCGTTCGCGCTGTTTCTCGGCGGGATCGCGCTCGTCTCGCCGTCCGGGTATTTCGGGCGGGAGTACGGCTCGGCGCATCACCGGCTGTGGTGCAATTCGACCCGCGCGCACAACGCCATCCTCGTCGACGGGGAAGGGCAGGCCCCGTTTTCCATGTCCTCCGTCGGACGCGTCGTCGGGGTGCGTGACGGCGGGGACGTGAAGACGGCCCTCCTCGACCTCACCGAAGCCTATCCCATGCTGACCCTGTGGCGGCGGACGCTGACCCTCTCGGAGAGGACGCTCACCGTGACCGACGAGATCGAGGCGGATCATCCGGTCGTCGTCACCTGGCCGCTGCACACGCTGTCGAGGCCCGCGGCGGACGGAAATGCCGTCACCGTCGAGCGGCGGGGCGCGAAAATGACCGTCACGCCGGTGTCGGGCGATCTCCGGCTCGACGGGATCCTCGACCGCTTTCCCGTCGATCTCAACGAAGGAGTCCCGGAGGCCTACCGCGTGACGATGCCGCCGCAGTTCCACATTTTTTGGAAAACGCCGCGCCGGAGGGTCCACCGGATCGAGGTCAGGCTCGCCTGCGCCATGCGTGAAGATGCACAAAAAGGGTGAGACCGGCTTGTAAAATCTGACGAATTCCGGAAGCGGGCCTGAATTTGTTATAAATATTCACACAAATGAAACAAATCCTTGCTATAATGTTGTATTAGCAAACCGGAAAGGGGTGTTTCCATCCGAATATGAACAGAAAAACGATGAAACGAACGCTCTGCCTCCTCCTCTCCCTTGTCCTGCTCGCCGTCTCGTTCGCGGGATGCAGCGAGAGCGGGGAGAACAATACCGACGCCCAGACGCCGACGACGGGCGGGAATTCCGAACCCGCTCCCGAGACCGAGGCCGAGGAGACCGGCGAATCCTTCGATCCCGGCCTTCCCGAGAAGGATTTCGACGGCCGCACGTTCACCTTCTTCACGAAGGCGAATTCCTCCTGGAGCGACTGGCTCGAATCGAGCATCTGGACCGAGGGCATGACCGGCGAGGTCCTCAACGACGCGGTGTTCGAGCGCAACGACTACGTCTCCGACCTCTACAACGTGCTCTTTGAGGAATACGCGCCGAACTCCGGTGCCTTCAACGGCGAAGCCGAAGCGGTCGTCAAGGCCGGCGACACGACCTACGACGTCCTGATGCCGCCCCTGAACCTCGCGGGCGGGCTCCTCAAGAAGGGCTACCTCGTCAAGCTCGACAACGTCGAATACCTCGACATGTCCAAGCCGTGGTGGGACGCCCGCTCGGTCGAGGACCTCAGCATCGCGAAGGTGCACTACATGCTCTCCGGCGACCTCTCGACCCTGAACAACGACGCGACGTGGTGCACGATGATCAATCTGCAGCTGATCGACGACTTCGGCCTCGAAAAGCCCTACACCTTCGTCGCGAACGACACCTGGACCTTCGACACCTACAAGTCCCTCTGCGAGACGGCCTCGGTCGACCTCGACGGCGACGGGGACTACGATTCCGACGACTGCATCGCGAACCTGACGCAGAACGAGAACGCGACGGCGATGCTCGTGACCTTCGGGTATCACCTGATCGACAAGGACGAAAACGACATCCCCGTCTTCAACCTCGGCTCGAACGAGCGCGTCGATTCCATCCTGCGCGACGTCTCCGAATTCATGCGCGACAAGCGGCTCTCGCTGAACTACCATCAGTACGGCAGCCTCGGCTACCACCTCCTGACGACCAAGATGTTCCAGGAGAACCATGGCCTGTTCTGGATCACCAACCTCCAGATGGTCATCCGCCTGCGCGAGATGGAGACGGACTTCGGCATCGCGCCGTGCCCGAAATACGACGAGCAGCAGAAGAACTACCAGAACGTCGTGTGGTTCGTCGGCTCCTACGCGACGATCCCGATCTCCGCGAAGAGCGTCGACGAATCCGGCTTCCTGCTCGAGGCGCTCGCCGCAAAGTCCCGCGAGATCCTGCGCCCGGCCTACTATGAAGTGGCGCTCTCCATGAAGTATCTCCGCGACCGCGAATCGGTGGAAATGCTCGACCTCGTCATCGACAACCGCGCGTACGAGCTCGAGCACGCCTTCTCCTTCGGCGCGTCCTCCGCGGTCGAGCAGATCGTGCTCAACGGCACCGACCCGGCCTCCGCGCTCGCCAAGCAGAACAAGATGATCCAGAAGATGATCGACAAGGCCGTCGAAAACGTGACGGCGGAGCCGTGATCCTGCGGATCGGATTCAGAAAGGAATTTCGGATCATGAAAACGAAAAAAATCCTCGCGCTCCTGATGGCAGGCCTCATGCTCTGCCTCTCCTTCGCCGCATGCTCGGAATCGAAGGAAAACACGGATGAGGGAACCCCGTCCGCCGGCAGCGAAGTGACGACGCCCGCCCCGGAGACCGAAGCGGAGACCGAAAAGGTCACGGCGGAATCCACGCTCACGATCGAAGACTTCGGCGGCCGGGAATACCGGATGATCTCGACCAACCAGGACAACCGCCAGGTCGACATCATCGCCGAGGAAATGACGGGCGCGACCCTGAACGACCTCGTCTTCGGCCGCAACACCCGCGTCTCGGACCTCTACAACGTCACGATGACCGCGGAGCAGGCGGACTACGGCGCGATCAACACGATGGTGCAGAAGGACACCAAGTCCGGGGACATGTCCTATGACCTCTACCTCACCAACTACACCGCGAACAGCCTCGCCTCGAACGGCGTCCTGTACGATTTCTACCAGCTCCCCTCCGTCCAGCTCGACATGGCGTGGTGGGACCAGAACGAAAAGAATGACCTCACCATCATGGGCAAGCTCTTCATGGCGATCGGCGATATCTCCCCGACGGAGCTTCTCACCTCCGAGTGCATGCTCTTCAACAAGCGCCTCTTCGACAACCACAACATCGCCTATCCCTATCCGGACGCGCTCGAAGGGACCTGGACCCTCGACAAGTGCTTCGGGATCGCGAACGGCCTGACCGAGGACCTCAACGGCGACGGCGAGATCAAGGTCGAGGACGACCTCTTCTCGCTCACGTGCTGGTTTGACTACGGCACGGCCTGCCTCTACGGCGCGGGCGGCGATTTCAGCCACGTCGACGAGAACGGACAGGTGGTGCTCGACATCGACCTCGAGAAGATCGTGAACATCTACGAAAAGCTCTGGAAGCTCTTCATCGACGCCGAGGCGAACTACGAGACCGCGCAGCACGAGCGTTCCTTCAAGGTCTTCAACGAGGGCCGCGCGTACTTCTGCGGCATCACGTTCCAGAAGATCGAGACCTTCCTGCGCGACATGGAGGACGACTACGGCGTGCTGCCGAACCCGAAGTACGACGAAAATCAGGCGAACTACTCGACCTGCGTCTCCGGCGCGGGCTCCATGGTGGTCGTGCCCGTCTCCTGCACCGATCCGGCGTTCGTCGGCGCGATGATGGAGGCCATGGCGGCGATCTCCTATGACATGATCACGCCGGACCTCATCCATGTCCTCGCGTCCACGAAGAACGTCCGCGACGAGGAGTCTTCCCAGATCGTGCAGATGATCATCCGCAACCGCAACCACGACACCGCCCGGAACCACGACATCCAGTGCGACCGGTATGTCGAGAACATGATCCCGAAGAAGGACAAGGAAGTCGCTTCGTTCTTCGCGAAGAACGAAAAGATGTGGAACAAGAACGTCGAGAAGCTCAACAACAGCTACGCCAAGCTCGCCGAAGGCGGGAACTGATCCCCCGCAGGCGTTCAAACAATACTATTCTAAACATTAGGAGGATTCTATGAACAAGAAAATCACGGCAGTCCTGCTGGCGATCCTCATGATCGTCCCGGCGATGTTCACCGCGTGCTCGCAGTCGACGGAAAACGCGTCAAACGGCGACACCGGTGTCAACACGGATCAGCAGACTCCCACGGCGGGACAGGAAGAAGCCCCCGAGACCGAACCCGAGCGTCTTTACGCGGACGTCCCGGAATCCGACTTCGGCGGCGAGGACTTTCTGATCCTCTGCTCCTCGAACGCGGAGTACGGCACCGTCAAGGATGACTTCTTTGCGGAAGAGCTCACCGGCGAGGCGATCAACGACGCGCGCTTCAACCGCAACGCGACCGTCGGCGACAAGCTGAACATCAACATCGTCACCGATCCGGTCTCGACGGGTTCCGACGTCGGCAAGAACGCGATCACGACCGACGTCAAGAGCGGCACGGGCACCTATGACCTCGCGTTCTGCTGCGGCTATGCGACCTCTGCGCTCGCGACGAACGGCTATCTTTACAACCTCAAGAACGTCCCGTACATCGCCCTCGAAAAGCCCTGGTGGGATCAGGTGGCGAACCGGGATCTGCAGGTCCTCGGCCAGCTCTTCTACACGACGGGCGACATCTCCACGGCGGACAACGATGCGACGTACTGCATCATGTTCAACAAGCAGCTCATCAAGGACTACAACCTCCAGAATCCCTACGACCTCGTGGGCGACGACAAGTGGACGATGGACAACTTCATCTCCATGGCGGAGCAGGTGCATGAGGACACCAACGGCAACGGCCAGGTGGACCGCGAAGACCTCTTCGGCGTCATGATCTGGGACGACTCGATGATGGGCATCGTGAACTGCACCGGCGAGAAGTGCTGCTCGATCGGCGAGGACGGCCTGCTCACGCTGACGATCTACTCCGAGAAGACGGTCGACGCCGTGACGAAGTTCCTCGACTTCGCGCTCCAGAAGGACATCGCGGACGCCTACCAGCGCACCAACTGGGACGACACCTGGCTCGTCACCAAGTTCTCCGAAAACGGGACGCTCTTCCTGATGCAGCTCATCCAGATCGTGCCGAAGATGCGCGAGATGGAGAACGACTTCGGTATCCTCCCGTACTTCAAGTACGAGGAAGGCCAGAAGAACTACTACACGACGATCGGCTCGTGGCACTCCGTGTTCATGTGCGTCCCGAACAACGGCTGCGATCTGAACCGGACGGGCATCGTGACCGAATGCCTCGCGAACGAAGGTCTGTACGATCTGACGGTCGCGTACTATGAAAAGACCCTGGTCGGCAAGATGAGCCGCGACGAAGAGTCCGAAGCGATGCTCGACATCATCTTCGCGAACCGCGTCTTCGACATGGGCTGGTACTACGCGGTCGGCGGGTACAACGAATCCGTCATGAACCTGCTCCGCAACTACAAGAACGACTTCACGTCGATGTTCACCTCCGCGCAGAAGATGGCGAACAAGGTGCTGCAGAAGACGAACGACGCGTTCCTCGAAGCGTACCAGGAAGCGAATCCGTAAAACTCCTTTCCATGCAGCCGGCCTGTACTTCACGTGCAGGCCGGTTTTTTTGCGTATCATTCAGAACGTATCGGAAGAAGGTACGGATTCCCACGTCACGGACCTTGCGGTCCGCTCCTCGGAATGACACCATGACAGGCAGTTGGCAAATCATACGTCAAGCGGTTACCTGAAATGAGTACCAATTTTCATAAAACGAAACCCGGGAAGTGCCGAACACGTCCCGGGCCATTGTTTATTTTCCCGTCAGCATATATTTCCACGTCCCGAAGTAGAACACCGGGAGCTTCATCATGCGCCGGATCCGCCACGGCTCTTTACAGAGACGGTAGAACCATTCGAGCCCGAGCTTGATGAAGATCTTCGGCGCGCGCTTCACGATCCCTGCGTAGCCGTCGAGCGAGCCGCCGAGGCCGAGCAGAAGCGTCACCTCCGGCAGCTTTGCTCGGTTGGAGAAGATCCACTTCTCCTGCGCCGGCGCGCCGAGGCACACGAAGAGCACGTCCGCGCCCGATTCGTTCACCCGGCGGATCGCGGCCTCGTTCTCCTCGCCTTCCTTTTTGAAATATCCGTCGGCGCAGCCCGCGAAGGTCACGTCCGGGAATTCCCGGAGGATGGCTTCTTCGGCCGCCTCCGCCACGCCGGGCTTGCCGCCGAGGAAATAGACGCGGTACGGGCTGCCGTCCGGCTTCTTCATCCCGCCGATCCTTTCGAGCAGCGCGCGCCCGAGGTCGAAGCCCGCGACGCGTCCGCCGGGGAAGGGTGTTCCGAGGATGCGCCCCGCCTTCACGACGCCGATCCCGTCCGGCGTGATGAGCTCGGCGGAATTCACGATCTCAGCGAGCGACGGGTCCTCGACGCACGCCTGCACGATCTCGGAGTTCGGTGTATAGAGCGCGGTCTGCGTCCCGGAGACGAGCGCGTCCGTCAGGCGGCCGACCGCCTCGTCGAAGGTCACGGCGTCAAATTCGACGCCGCGGATGTTGATTCGTTTTCTCATGCTTCCTCCCGATTCAAAAAAACGTGCCGAAGCGACACGTTTTTGCGCGGATATGAGCGCGGCGCGGACTTATTCGCCGTCATCGTCGTCATCGTC